>JAGLSI010000021.1 GCA_023135835.1 Minisyncoccota bacterium | reverse complement strand
AGTTAAAAAATTTACTTTGTAAATTTTTCCACTCCTGCCTGCCGGCAGGCAGGTTACGAATTTTCAACTAGAATGTTAACATTTCATATAATTACAATTTTTCCAGAATCTTTTAAATCATATTTAAGTGAGTCTATTTTGGCGCGTGCAATTAAGGATAAGAAAATTAAAATTAAGTTTTATAATCCTCGAGATTATGTAAAAGAGGGAAGAGTTGATTTTAAGCCTTATGGAGGGGGTCCAGGAATGGTAATGAAGGCAGAGCCTGTAATTAAGGCTATTGCTAAGGCTGTGGGGAAAAAGAAAGATTTTAAAATTTTATTTTTATCACCTAGTGGAAAAAAATTTGATAATAATTTAGCTAAACAATATTCAAAAAAGTTTAAAGATATTATAATAATAAGCGGGAATTATGAAGGAATAGATTCTCGTGTGAAAAAGGTGTTTAAAGCACAAGAAATTTCTATTGGAGATTATGTTTTAACAGGAGGAGCTTTGCCATCTATGGTTTTAATTGATGTTATCTCTAGGCAAGTAAAAGGTGTTTTAGGTAAAGAAGAATCGCTAGAAGAAAATAGAATTTCTAGTTCAGAAGTTTATACTCGACCCGAAGTAATTAAATATAAAAAGAAAGAATATAAAGTTCCAAAAGTTTTATTATCTGGACATCATAAGAATATTGATGAGTGGAAGAAGGAACATTAAAGCACTAGAACATTAAAACAAAATAGATTTTAGCTTCGCTAAAATCCACCCTTAAAAACTTATAAACAATTTCGTTGATATTTTGTTTATTTATGATATTATTTTGGCAGGTAGATGTGTTCTTAATTTCTTTTAATTTTTTACACTAAAGAGGTGTAGATATGTACAAAGTATCGTTTGGAAAAAGTCCACCAATCGCTAATTGTTTGTTTGTTGATTCGCCAAGAAGTCAGGTTGACGCCACGAATGGCACCTCTTCTAGGGCGATGGCCGCCTCTTTCAGTTAATGATCATACATTGCGTTAACTGCCCGGCCGAAAGCCTCCTCTGTTTATTCAGAGGGGCTTTTTTTATGGGGGAGTCTTTGTTTCATCCATAAAAAACAGGTGGATTTTGGCTTTAGCCAAAATCCGTTTGTTTTAATATTCTTGTGCTTTAATGTTTTAATGCTCTTGTGATATAATTTAATTAACTTGTCCCGTTAGAGATTAGCTAAATATAAAGTATGTGGGAAAGTTAATTATTAACTAAATTAAGATAATTTATTAAAAATGAATTATCTCTAACGGGATGTTTAGAAAAAAAATCACGGTTTTACGAGGAGGTCCTAGTTCAGAATATGAAGTTTCTATGAAAACAGGAGCTAGTATTTTGGACTCTTTGCCTGAGGATAAGTATGATATTTCTGATGTGGCTATTACTAAAGATAATAGGTGGTTTTTAGAAGGGGTAGAAAAAACTCCTGTTGATATTTTAAAAAAAAGTGATTTAGTTTTTAATGCTTTGCATGGGGAATATGGAGAAGATGGAAAATTACAAAAATTATTAGATACTTTCGGTGTGCCTTATACTGGTTCTAAAAATATTTCGTCAGCCCTAGCTATGAATAAAATCTTAGCTAAAAAAGAGTATAAAAAAGTAGATATTAAAACTCCTGTCCATTTAGAGATAGAAAAAGATAATTTTAGTATTGCAGAAATATTTAAAACCTTTCCTATGCCAGCGGTAATTAAGCCTGTTGGATTAGGGTCTTCTGTAGGGGTAAGTATTATTAGAACAGGAATAGAATTAGACAAAGCTTTGCAAGATGTTTTTGAGTATTCTGATAAAGCTATGATAGAAGAATATATTGAAGGAAAAGAAGCTACCTGCGGGGTTGTTGATAATTTTAGAGGTGAAGAAATTTACACTCTATTGCCTGTGGAAATTATTCCAGAAAGTGGTTTTTTTGATTATGAATCAAAATATGGGGGAGGAACTCAGGAAATTTGCCCTGGGAATTTTTCTGAAGCTGAAAAAATAGAAATACAAAAATTAGCAAAAAAAGCTCATCAAGTTTTAGGCTTAAGACATTATTCTCGTTCAGATTTTATTATTTCACCTAAGCGAGGAATTTATATTTTAGAAACAAATTCTTTGCCAGGTTTAACTTCAGAATCACTTTTCCCAAAATCTCTAAAAGCTATTGGAAGTAATTTAGAGGAATTTGTAGAGCATTTAATAGATATTAGTGATTAATTATTTATTTGTATGAATATATTTTTGATAGGAGTTTATATTTTATTAGTTTTTTTAATCGGCTGGTGGGTAGGCAGGAAAGAAACAGATAATGATTTTATTATAGCTAGTAGGCAAGTTGGGGTTCTAAGAACGACATCGTCTATGTTTGCAGTTCTGGGAGGGTTAGTTTTGGCGGGTCAAGCTACATTAGCTTTTGTTATTGGAGCTGGTGCTATGTGGCTTTGGATTGGACTTGCTTTAGGTATGATTATTCTAGGAACTTTTTCAGCTAAAGTAAAATATATTAATGATAAAGATGATTTAGTCACTATGGGAGGATATTTTAAATCAAGATGGGGGAAAAATAGTGGATTAATTTCCTCCAGTATTATATTTGTAGGGTTTTTTTCTTTACTTACTGCTCAGTTTATAATAGCTGGAAATATTTTAGGACCCTATTTAAACATATCTTATATAAGTACAATATTAATTATAGGTTTGGTTGTGTTAGGTTATTTATTTTTAGGTGGTTATAGGGCAGTAATTTCTACAGATATATTTCAATCAATATTAATGATTTTAATTTTAATGATAGTCGTTATAGTTGTTCCCTTTGATAATTTTTCATTAGCTTCTCTGAATTTCTTTTCTCTTGATATTGTTTCTATTTTTATTTTTATGATAATAGGAATAGCAACAGTATTAGCTTCTGCTGATTTATGGCAAAGGATTTTTTCTGCAAAAAACTCAAGAGTTGCTAAGCAATCATCATATTTTACCGCCATATTATTTTTTCTATTTGGGTTAGCTATAACTTTTGTTGGTTTAGCAGCATTTAACAGTTTCCCAAACGCAAATCCTGATTCAGCTCTTTATTTAGGTATTTTTAGTTTGGTTCCAGAAGCTTTTTTGGGGATTAGTATAATATTAGTTTTATCTGCTATTATGTCTACTATTGATACAGAATCTTTCCTTCTTTCTTCTGTTGTTGTGAAAGATTTTATTCCAGAAAAGTTTGTTAATAAGTGGGGAATTAGAAACACTATGAGAGGTAGTTTTTTTGTATTGATTTTATTAGCTATTTTATTAGCTATTTTTGTTAATAATATTTTGATTATCCTGTTTGGGATTATAAGTTTGATTATGTCTTTATCCTCAGTTATTTTTGGTTCTTTGTTTTGGAAATTAAAAAGTAATGCTGTTAACATTAGTATGTTGGGTGGGGTTATGACTTTGTTGGTACTTTTTGTTATTGGGAAATTTAACACAGATACTGCTGTTTTAACTCTCCCCGTGTCTTTAGTTTTATTAATAGGTGGTCAGATTTTTTTGAAAAATAAAAAAATTAATACAATTTCTTGACATATACTATGTGGGGGTATATTATGTATAGAATAGAAGCAAGTATATAATTACATCGTTCGGATTATATAAAAACATATTATTACATAATCGTTTTTATAAATCCTCACTTGAAATTATATGAAGCGAGCATATAATTACATCGTTCGGATTATATAAAAACATATTATTACATAATCGTTTTTATAAATCCTCACTTGAAATTATGGAAAAGAAAAATAGAAAAAATACTTTGGTGCAACGCTTGAATATTATTAAAGGGCAAATTGAAGCACTATCAAGTTACATAGATGATAAAAAAGATTGTAAAAAAGTAATTACGCAACTTTCGGCTGTTAATTCAGGTTTAAAAAAAGTAACAGAATTATATCTGAAAGAAAACCTAAATTCCTGTGTTAAATCTATAAAAACTAAAGATAAGGAGAAAATAGATTTATTATTGAAGGAAATTATCAAAAACAAGTAATTAAATAATTAAAATTATGTCAAAAGTTATTGAAGTTTCAAGTGAAAATTTTAAAGAAGAAGTTTTAAATTCAGAGATTCCTGTTTTAGTAGATTTTTGGGCGCCATGGTGTCAGCCGTGTTTAATGATGAGTCCTATTCTGGATGAATTAGCAGAGGATTTAACAGGAAAACTAAAGATTGTTAAGGTTAATACAGAAACAGGGGAAAACCAAAACTTAGCTATGGAATATCAAATTCAAAGTATTCCAAATATGAAATTATTTAAAAATGGAACTGTAGTTAAAGATTATATTGGTTTAAGACAAAAAGAAGTATTTAAACAAGAATTAGAAACAGAACTTTAAAAATATGCCTGATAAAAAAACTAAATACCCTTTAATTATTATTGGAACAGGACCAGCAGGATTAATGGCTTCTGTTTATGCTTCTCGTTATAAAATAGAACATCTTATGATTGGAGAGTTTTTAGGAGGGTTGATTCTTGGAGCGCATAAGATAGGTAATTTCCCTTCAGAAAAAGAAATTTCTGGGATTGATTTAATTACTAAAATGAAAGAACAAGCAGAATCTTTAGGTACTTCTATGTTGCATAATAAAGTTGTTGATATTACTAAAGAAAATCAAGAATTTAAAATAACTATTCAAAACGGAGAAGAGTTTTGGGCAAAGGCTGTTCTTTTAGCTAATGGAACTGAAAATCGTAAATTAAATTTGCCTAACGAGGATAATTTTCTTGGTAAGGGCGTATCTTATTGTGCTACCTGCGACGCTGCTTTTTTCCACGATAAAACAGTGGCTGTTATAGGAGGGGGTGATAGTGCTAATATGGCATCTCTTTATTTATCAGAAGTGGCTAAAAAAGTTTATCAAATTTACCGTAAAGATGAATTGAGGGGTGAACTTATGCGGATTGAAAAAATTAAAAATAATGAAAAAATAGAGATTATTTATAATACAGAAGTTACTGCTTTGGTGGGAGGAGAAAAATTAGAAAAAATTGTTTTAAATAAAGATTATAATGGAGAAAGTGAACTTGTGGTTGAAGGAATGTTTGTAGAAATTGGAACAATTCCTCAAGGGGAATTAGCAGAATCTTTATCAGTAGAGGTTGATGAGAATAAATATATTAAAGTTGGGGCAGATCAGAAAACAAATCAAGAAGGTGTTTGGGCAGCAGGAGATATTACTACTGGTTCAAATAATTTTCACCAAGTAATTACTGCTTGTAGTGAAGGGGCTATTGCAGCTGAAAGCATTTTTAAATTTCTTCAGAATAAATAATAAATGAAATTGTCTTTAAAAAAAGGTTTTAGTTTTGGTTTAACTTCAGGAGTGATTACAACTCTTGGTTTAATTACAGGTTTTAGTTCAAGTGAACATTCCAAAATGATAATTATTAGTGGAATTATAATTATTGCAATTTCAGACGCCTTGTCTGATTCTTTAGGAATGCATGTTTCAGAAGAGTCAGATCATAAAAACGGCTCCAAGGATATTTGGGAAGCTACTTTTGCTACTTTTTGTTCAAAATTTATTTTTTCTTTGTCGTTTTTGATTCCAATTTTATTATTTGAATTACCCATAGCTGTAATTATTTCTGTTGTTTGGGGTTTGTTTTTAATCGCATTATTTAGTTATTATCTTGCTCGTTCTCAAGGGGAAAACCCTGTCTATGTAATTCTTGAGCATGTGTTGATTGCTCTCATCGTTATTATGATAACTCATTTTGTTGGTTTTTGGTTTAGGAGCTAAATACTAATTTGGACTTTTCTACATATAGAGGTTGTGTTTCTATAAAAGTTATTATATATTTTAAATAGATTGTTTAAATGGATTAATCTTCATCAATTATCTGGGGAGGTAAAAATGAGAAAAAATTCATGCTTGAGAAGTCCGTGTTTAGGGTGCGATGAAGAAGACAGAGAAAACTGTTCTTTAAACTGCCTCGCTTTAAAAGCATACAGGAGGGGAATGCCAGCAATTCCTTTATTAAAAGGAAGGCATGTTTTAAGTGCTGAAATTGTTGCGAAAGCTACACCAGCTACTTGGTATGCTTCAGCTCAAGAAGAAACAGAACTTGTACATAAGGAGTATTAATGGAAAGTACACCTCATACGAAAAGTCCTTGATTTGTAATTAAATTAAGGGCTTTTAAAATTTAATTAAATTAAATATTCTAGTTGTTGACATATATAGATATAGCATAGTATAATATTAGGTAGATTGTTTTAACTTAAAAATGGGGAGTTAAGATTATGGAAAGAAGTCCTTGTAAGGATTGTGCGGCGGTGTGGGACAGGAAAATGTGTTCTTGGAGATGTCCTGTTCTTAAGGAATATCAAAGAGCTCTTGGTGAAATGGAATATATAAACCCAGGACCTATTCCTATACTTAGAAATAGGGATGCCAAAGCCCCTGTCTGGAATTATGGAAGGACACCAATAGTTCTCCTAGACAGTGGAGGATTCTAAGCTAAGCTAAGTTAAGTCGTTTGATGCAAAAAGTCATTAAACGGCTTTTTGTTTTTTATTTTTACAGCGCTTGGAGCGCTGTAAGAACTATTGACTTGTATTTATTTGTAATGTACAACTAGTTATAGTTAGTAAGTAGTTTAAATAGTAAATATAGAATGTATATACATTCATAAACAAACAAAAAAGGGGAGGTAGAAAAAAATGAAGAAGAAATTGAAATGTTTTGCTATGGTATTTTTCTTTGGTATGGTCATTGCTGGTAGCGCTTTGGCAGGTGGTTCCATCAAAACCAATGCTGAGTATGTAGATCTGGATAAAGGGAAGGGTTTTTGGATCTATAATGTTGAGGGGTCACTGCCATTAACTGATAGGGTTAATATCGGTTTTGATTCGGATATGATGCCGGAGACTGATTATCAGCAACTTAGCTTCTATGGTACCTATGAAGTTAGTGACGGATTTAACCTTCTCGCGGGGGGTTCAACTAACAGTAATGGTGCGGATCATATTCGTGTTGGCACTAGTTTTTTTAAAGCCGTTGGGAAATTTTCATGTTTCATTGCATCGGATTATTATATTGCGGTTAGTGATGAAGCTGTGGGGTATCTAGACTTATTTACTGATATTAAGTATCAAGTAAATGATAAGTTTGCGGTTAGTATTACCGGATTCTGGGATCCTGCTGAAAACGGAACCAGCTTTGCTCTTGCTGGACCAGCTGTAGAGTATCTGTTTTCTGAAAGCTTAACAGCTATCGGGAGACTTTCCCGATGTACTGATTTTAAAGGGAATGGAGGGTGGGCATACAAACTCTACCTCGTATTTTCTGGAAAATAATATTTTCCATATTTCGTACGCAGGGTAACCATTTGTTTGGTTACCCTGTTTTTATTATTGTGGACTTAAGCGGAATAGGGCATAACCAAATAATCAAAGAATTAGAGTTATTGCAGATTGTTTCTCAATTAGAAACGATATAAAAAAAGCCCCGACCGAAGTCAGGGCTAATGTTTTAAGAACTTTTTATGATTAGTGGTTTTGAATTATTACACCATTACCACCCTCGGTTAAATTTGCCATTGATTGCTCAATCATTGTTGGTCTGCGATGAACCTTTCCCTTACCGTTTTCGTCTGGTATCCAAGAACCAGCATAATCTGCTCCTGTGTCGGCACAAGTCGTCCTACCACAACCTACAACAGACATTCGTTCCTCGTTGTAAATAACAGCATTTTCAGGCAATGTAAATTTATCTTTATCTCTTGGAGAATAAAGGGTGATTATATCGCCAATAAAGATAGGCTCTTTGCACCAAGCACAACGAATTGCCATTTTACCGATACAATCAAGACAATAATCAACAGAACCATCTTTGTTTACAGGCATTTTTGTTATGGTGGTTTGACCGAATGCGGTAATTTTACCCTTGATTTTAGTTTTGTGTCCACATTTGGCAATTTTCTTACCAAGAGAAATACCACCAGCCATCTTATCAGGTCTTTTAACTGACAAAGAACGAAGCCAAATTAGAAGCAGTAAAGCCATTACTCCGCATACTACATAAACAATCTGTAATTTATCCATCTTATTCTCCTTGTTGGGGTTAGTTTATGAAAAATTTCTATATTATTTCTAACATTTTAAGTTCTAAAAGTAAATAAAAAACTAAGATTAAAAATCTTAGTTTTTTATTACAATAATATATTATTGTTCCTCGTGGACCAGACAGGACTCGAACCCG
>JAGLSI010000020.1 GCA_023135835.1 Minisyncoccota bacterium | reverse complement strand
TTATAAATCCTCACTTGAAATTATAGCATAAATAGATATTATGAATTATAATAAAGTTATATCAAATAATTAATTCACAGACTATATATATGAAAGAAAAAATAGCAATTATTTCAGTACTAGTTAATTTATTTTTAGCAATTGGAAAAACAATAATAGGTCTTATCATTGGATCAGCATCAGTTCTTGCAGAAGGAATCCACTCAGGAATGGACGTTTTTTCATCAGCGATAAGTTACGTTGGGATTAAAACCGCAAAGAAGCCTGTTGATGAAAAACACCCTTATGGTTATTATAAATTTGAAGTTTTATCTGGCTTAATTATAACAGGCTTTTTATTTATAGCGGGATTATGGATGCTTTATGAATCATATCAAAGTTTTATCAATCCACAAATTTTATCAATGAGTTATATGGCATTAGCGATAATGCTTGCTTCAATAATATTGAATGAAATTATGGCTCGTCTTAAAATTCATTACGGTAAAAAAGAAAATTCACTGAGCCTTCTTTCTGACGGGGTGCATGACAAAGTTGATGTTTATACTTCAATGGCAGTTTTGGTTGGAATAGTTTTAATGCCTTATTGGATTTATGTTGATTCAATATTAGCATTTTTAATAGGACTTTATATTATTAAAGAATCTTTTGAATTAGGAAAAGAGGCTGTTGATTCTCTTCTTGATGTTTCGGCTGGAAAAGAAACCGAGGATGAGATAAAAGCCATAGCTAAAAAACTAAATACCGAAATAAGTTCTCTAAAAACACAGCAACGAGGGTCAGCTGTTACAGCTAATTTTAAGATAAGTTTACCAAATAATTTAAATCTAAAAGAAGCTACCAAAAAATCAGATACTTTGAGAGAAAAACTTATAGAAAAGATAGAAAGTTTAGAATATGTGGTTATTCAAATTACTAGCCATGAAGTAGAAACTGCTTTTTTCAAATCAAATCTTTCTAAAGATTTAAATTGGCAAAGAAAAAGTAGATTTAAAGAATCTATTCCTCAAGCAGAAGGAAAAGGACCTGAAGGTTATTGTGTCTGCCCTAAATGTAGTTACAAAATAGCTCATCAAAAAGGAACTCCTTGTGCAGAACTAAAATGCCCAACTTGTGGAGTAACTTTAGAACGAGAATAGGAACACTGAGTCATTAAAACATAAAAACAAACGGATTTTGGCAAAGCCAAAATCCGTTTTAATTCTTAAATCCTAAACCTGCCTGCCGACAGGCAGGTCTTAAATCTTTTTTACATTTCCTCTACAGTTTCAATTCCAAGTAAAGCTAAGCCATTCTTTAATACCTGAGCTGTTCCTTCAGCAAGAGCTAAACGAATTCCCTTTTCTTCTTCTGTTGCATTTATCACCGGACAATTAGCATAAAAAGTATTAAATCTCTGAGCTAATTCATAAAGATAATTACACATTGTATAAGGAGCAATCTCAACACCTGATTGATATGTTTTTTGAGGATAACGAGCTAACCATTTTAATAAACTCAACTCCCACTCACTCATCTCCAAATCACTTGGGTGTTCGACACCCAAGTGATTAGATTTTCTTAAGATAGCTTGGGCTCGGACATAAGCATAAAGAATATAAGGTCCTGAATATCCTTCAAAATCAACAAATTTTTCTGGGTCATAATTTACATCCTTATTAAAATCATGAGAAAGAATCAAGAATTTTAATCCAGCCAAAGCCACCACTCTAGAAATTTCTTCTCTTTTTTCTACATCATAATCTTTTAATTCTGCAATTTTAGTCTTTGCTACTTTTAGAGATTCTTCTAAAATATCTGTCCCTTTGATATTTTTACCTGAGCGCGAACTTGTTTTCTTTCCGTCCATTAACAACCACCCAAAAGAAGTATGGAAATATTTACCAACAAACTTCTCGTCTAGAGTTTCTAAAATTTTTATAACCGCTTTGAAATAATCATCTTGCTCTACACATGTCAAAGTTAAATTTAAAAATAAATCTGAATAATCTTCAAATTTTTGATAACCTAAAGCCAAGTCTTTAGCTAAATAAGTTGGATTCCCTTCACTAGTTTTCATTACCCAAGTTACCAAACCATCTTCTTCTCCATCATAAATAATTGCTCCTTGAGATTCTACAAAAATTTTTTCTTGCCCGTTCGTAGGATTAGAGTTAAAATTTTCTTCAACTATCTTTTTAGCGTTCTCATATACTTGAGATTCTGGATATTGTTTATCATAAACTACTCCTAGATCTGCAAAAATTCCTTCTTGATGTTCTAAGCTCATCTTTTTTATTTTTTCATATAATTCAGTTTCTTCTGTTTTATTTTCTTGATAAATATCAATATTTATTTTCCTAATAGCTTCTTCATTTTCATCAAAAGCCTGTGTAGCATACACATAGGCTTCTGCAATAAATTCCATCTTCTTATGTTTATCCCAAGATTCAAAATCTTCAGGTAATCCTTTTTGCTGAACACCCCAAGTAGTCTTAGCAGTATGCATTCCTATATCCCCATAATAATTTGTCTTTATCACCTCATAACCTAAATTTTCAAATAATCTACAAACACTCAAGCCTGAAATTGTTCCTTTTATATGCCCAACAGTAAAAGCCTTGTGAGTATTTGGTTGACCGAATTCAATCATTATCTTTTTCTTTTCAGCTAATTCAAATTTTCCATAATCTTCTTTCTGTTCTAAAATATTTTCTAATTCAGAAACATAATAATCAGTTTTAATTTTAAAGTTTATAAATCCAGGAGCAACAACATCAATCTTTTCTACTAAATCTGGTAAATTAATTTTTTTAGCAATATCTTGAGCAATTTTCAAAGGACTCTCTTTCAAAACTCCAGCTAAAGCCATGGCGACATTAGTAGCATAATCTCCATGAGATTCTTCGGTAGGATGCTCTATTACAAAATCAACCTTATTCTCAATAATTTTAGCTACCTCCTGATACAATAATTCTTTTATTGGATCAACTGAAACCTTTTCTTTTTTTAATATTTCTTGTATTTGCATTTTTTTATTTGACTTTTTTCTTATATATATATAATATATATAAGTATACATATGAAAAAGTACCTCTACCTGTTTTGTCTTGTAGCGGTGCTTTTTCTTTTTATACCTATTTTATTTTTTAAATTATTCATATAAATTATTTTTTCTTTTGCCGTTTTCTTTAATAAAAAAGAACAAGTTTTTGTATGTGGACTTAATACAACTTTTAATTTTTTCTTATTATATAAATATTCTACTAGAGAATAAAAATCTCCATCACTTGAGATAATTACAGCCTTATCAAAATTATCATAATTAAGAATAGTTTTTAAAACTAAATCCGCATCAATATTTCCTTTTGGTTTGCCTAATTTATCAGGCAAAACTGGTTTGAACTCTAAATTAAACCCTGCTTTTTTTAATTGACTATATAATTCTTTATTTCCTTTGATATAACCAATAAATAAAAAAGCTTGTTTAATTCCGTATTTTTCTTTCAAATAAATTCTAAACCTTTTCCAATCTAAATTCCAACCCAAATCATTTACTCCTTTATGTATATTCTGACTATCTATAAAAGCAAAGTTGTTTTCTTGTTTTTGCATTATTGTTATTATAACATAAGTATATGGATAAAAAATTTCAAAGAAAAATAGAAGATTTTAAATGTGAAAATTGCGGAACTGAAGTTAGAGGTAATGGCTATACCAATCATTGCCCTACTTGCTTATGGAGTAAGCATGTTGATATTAACCCTGGAGATAGAGCTTCTGATTGCAGAGCTTTAATGGAACCAATTGAAATAAATAAAAAAAGTGATGAAATTATAATCACTCACAAATGTTTAAAATGCGGACACCTTAAGAAAAACAAAACTATTCCTGATGATAATTATGATAAAATTTTAGAAATAATTAATTAAAAAAGAACGGCTATAATTTTAAAATCATAGCCGTTCTTTTTTCTGTCCTTATTTTTAGCCCTATTAAACCTGCCTTTGCCGGCAGGCAGGCGGCTCATTTTTTTGAGCCGTTTAACATGCTTATCTTTTATCTTTCTTCCTCTCTGTTTCAGTTAAATATTTTTTTCGTAAACGAATATCTGTAGGAGTAACTTCTAGATATTCATCTTCTTTCATTAAACCAATAGCTTTTTCAAGAGAAATATCTAAAGGAGGAGAAACTTTTGTAGCATCATCAGAACCAGAAGCCCTCATGTTAGTTAATTGCTTTCCTTTAGTTGGATTAACAATCATCTCTTCCCCACTAGCTACATTTCCAATTACCATTCCCTCATAAACTTCAGTATTTGTTTCTATATATAGAACACCTCGTTCTTGTAAATTAGCTAGAGCAAAACCTAAAGCCTTACCTCCAGCCATTGAAGTCATTGAACCTAATTTTGTTTTAACCACATCTCCAGCATAATCTCTAAACTCTAAAAATAATGAGGTTAAAACTCCCTCTCCTTTAGTATCAACAATAAATTCATTTCTATATCCCAAAAGACCTCTAGTAGGAATTTCAAAAACCATTTTAGTTTCTCCGTTTTTACTTTGCATATCACTTAAAATTCCTTTTCTTTCTCCTATTTTTTTCATAACTGTTCCAGAACAATCATCAGGTACAGTAATAGTTGTTTCCTCAAAAGGCTCTGCTTTTTTTCCATTTACCTCTTTTATAATTACTTCTGGCTGAGAAACTGTTAATTCAAATCCTTCTCTTCTCATATTTTCAATCAACACAGCAAGGTGTAATTCCCCTCTTCCATAAACCTTATACCTTCCATCTATTCCACTAAAATCAACCTTTAAACCAACATTAACTTCTAGTTCTTTTTCTAGGCGTTCTTTAATTTGTCTAGAAGTTAATAATTTTCCTACCTTCCCTGCAAAAGGAGAATTATTTACAAACATAAATAAAGAAATCGTTGGCTCATCTATTGTAATTTCTGAAAGAGTTTCTGTTTCTTCATTATCAACCAAAGTATGACTAATAAAAATATCAGGAATTCCAGCAATCATAACAATATCTCCCGCTACAGCTTCTTTAGTTTCTTTTCTAGTTAAACCTTCAAAGGTAAATAATTTAGTTATTTTTCCATTGAAAATTTTTCCTTCTGCATTTTTTACAAAAATTTGTTGTCCGTCTTTTAAGGATCCTTCGTAAATGCGACAAACTCCCATTCTTCCTAAGAAATTATCGTAAGCAAGATTAAAAACTTGGGCTTTTAAAGGACTGTCGTTCAAAGATTCATTAGAAGCCAATGGAACTTTTTCTAAAATCAAATCTAATAAAGGGGTTAGGTCTTTTAACTCATCTTCCATTTTTAATTTAGCCAAACCATCTCTTCCTATGGTATAGATAGTTTCAAAATTTAATTGTTCATCACTTGCTTCCAAGTCTAGAAATAACTCATAAACATCTTCCTTTACTTTCTTAACATCTGAAGCTGGTTTATCTATTTTATTTATAACTAAAATTGGTTTTAAATCTAACTCAAGAGATTTCTTAAGTACAAACTTAGTCTGAGGCATTGGACCTTCTACAGCATCTACAACCAAAAGCACAGAATCAACAGATCTTAAAACTCGTTCTACTTCTGAACCAAAATCAGCATGACCAGGAGTATCCAAAATATTAATTTTGGTAGTTTTACTGTGCCCGTCCGCAGGGTTAGGGTATAAAACAGAGGTATTTTTTGAATAAATAGTAATTCCCCTTTCTTTTTCTATATCATTAGAATCCATAGAAACCCCTTCAGCCACCATGTTAGTTTGAGATAACAAGGCGTCTGTCAAAGCTGTTTTTCCATGATCTACATGAGCTATTATTGCTATGTTTCGTATATCCATTTGTTTTAGCTGATAGGAAATTAGATAAGATTAGCTTATAGGAATAAATTTTGCTTTGCAAAATTTATTCCTTTATACCAAAAGATACAAGCTATTCTACCAATCTACTAATTAATTATTTAACTCAAACATTCTACCTTTTTTTAAGATTTAAACAAGTCTAATAACCTTTTTGTCTAATTTTGATTGACAAAGTTAATTTTAAATTAATCATTGACAACATTCATAATATCAAGTATGTTTAATAACAGAAGTTTATTTAAAATTTTGTATTTTTAATTTTTGTTAAAAGGAGAAAGGTCATGGAAAGAACAAAAGTTTTTATCGCTTGTGCAATCGGTGCGGGAATCGGAACGATGATAGCATTATCTTTACATCAAAATATTTGGTGGTTAGGGCTTATTGCTGGTTCACTAACAGGATATTTGTCTTATGAATTTAAGACAGCCATCCAAGCAGTCAATATCGCCTGGAAAGGCGCCGTCAAATGGCGACCTAATTGGGAGTGGTGGAAAATCCGGTTAATTTTTATGGGGTGGTTTTTCTTGCTTTCATTACAAGTTGTTACGGTTTTAGTAATTGTAGCTACTCCTGAAAATGGTTTTTTTAAAATAATTGAACAAGCAGTTCCTTTTATTTGTATTTTGGTGGTAATGATGAATTCAGTTATTATCACCCCTATATGTCTTTGTAATAGTGCTACTTCTGATAATGAAGTTAAAAAAATTTCTTCAATAATAAAGCTTTTTAATCCAATTTCCTTTTTATTCTACCTTATTCCAAAATGGATAGGACTATTTATTGAAAATTTTTCTATGATTGCTGAGAGATTTGTCTCTGGATATAAAGCCTTCAGAACTTTTCTCAAAACAGCCTTCATCTTAATCCACTCTGAAGCAAGACTTATCTGCAGTCTGGATGCTGGTATTGGTGTCTGTGCAGGATACTTTATGGGAAATGTTCTTGTTGGTGCATTAGTAGGAGGAATCATTGGACTTCTCAATTATGAGATAGTTTCTAAACGAATTCTCAAACTCATTCCAAAAACATAAAACATAGCAAAAATACAAAATTTAAACCCCTCACGAAGATATTTCGTGAGGGGGTTTTAAAATACAAGAATAATTTTTACTTTTACTACTCCAGTTAACTGGAGTAGTAAAAGAATTTTTAGATTACTATAATTAGTGTAAATTCCCTACTAATTAAAAATAGAATAACTATACTATTATAAATATTTTCTTTTAAAAGATTAGGGCTAAGATTTAAATTCGCCTAATTTTGATTGACAAAAGAACCTTAAATGTTATTATTATAGCAATCAAATCGTAGCTGTAGGAGATTCTAAGTCGAGTTTTATCATACACTATTTTGTATTTGACTAAATTATTTTATCTTATATCTAATAATTTAAAATAATTTATTAACAACATAGTTTCTCTTATAGAAGATATGCAAAAAGGAAAAATCGCTCGTTTAACAGATCGTGGATTTGGATTCATTTCTCAAGAAGGTGAAGAAAAGGATCTTTTCTTTCACTCAAATGAGTTAAAGGAAGTTCAATTCAACGACCTTAGAGAAGGAGATGAGTTAACTTTTGAAGTAGCTGAAGGTCCAAAAGGACTTAACGCTGTGAACATTAGTAAAGCTTAAATCCCATTTATATAAAAAACACCGCTTCGGCGGTGTTTTTTAATATTTATATTTTTTATTATTTTTAATTCCTTATGTTATAATAATATTTACAATATTAAAAACTTAAATCTTCTTTTAAATAAAATTTATGAAAAAATTATTAAAAAACAAAAAAATACTTTTTAGCTCAATCACAGTAGTCTTAATAATTATCTTAGGTGTTTATTTTTTCACAAAAGATGATGGGGATGAATATAATTTCAGCATAGCTGAAAAACAAGATTTAGTTCAAGAAATCTCTGCTACAGGAAGAATTAAAGCAGTTGATGACATAGACCTAGCTTTTGAAAAAAGTGGGCGTATAAATAATATTTATGTAGAAGTTGGAGATAAGGTTTATAAAGGACAAATTTTAGCTGAATTAGAAAAAGCTGAAATATTAGCAGAATTATCTCAAAGCAAGGCTGGGGTAGCTAGTGCTGAAGCGAAGCTTATGCAACTTGAAGCCTTACTAGAAAAAGAAAGAAATACTTTAGAAACACTTCAGATAGGAACTCGAGAAGAAGAAATTTTGATATATGAATCAAAAGTAGAAAATGCAGAGGCTATTTACCAAGCTTCTATCCAAAATATTATAGATAAAATTGGAGATTCTTATACAAAATCAGATGATGCTATCAGAAATAAAATAGATCCTTTATTTAGTAATCCTAGAAGCACAAACCCTCAAATAATTTTTGCTATAAACGATTCTCAACTAGAGAATAATATTGAATGGACTCGCTTCCTAATTGAACAAAAATTAACTTCTTGGAGTACTGATTTACAAAATATTAATGAAAATTCAATTTCAGAAAATCTAGAAAATACTAAAAACAATTTAAACCAGATAAAAACTTTCTTAGCAGATATGGCTTTAGCTATTAACGGACTTTCTGTTAACTCAGAATTTTCTCAAACTACTATAGATAATTATAAAGCTGATATTTATACAGCTAGAACTAATATTAATACAGCTATTACCAATTTATCTACAGCGACAGAAAGAATTAATACAGCCCATACATCCCTTTTAGTTAGTCAAAATGAACTAGCTCTTAAACTATCAGGAAGCACTATTGAAGAAATTAGTTCCCAAGAAGCAATAATTAAGCAAGCTGAGGCAAATATAATCTCACAAAAAGCAGAGATAGATTTAAAAGAATCTGCTGTCCAAGCTTCTTTAGCTAAATTATCTAAAAATATTTTGAGGTCCCCTATTGACGGAATAATTACTAGCCAAGAAGCTCAAGTCGGTGTTATTACTTCCCCAGGAGAAATTATAATATCTGTTATCTCTGAAAATAATTTAGAAATTGAAACTAATATAGTAGAAGCTGATATTGCTTATTTAAAAATTGGGAATAAAGCTAAGCTTTCTTTAGATGCTTATGGAGAAGATGTTATTTTTGATGCAATGGTAATTAAAATTGACCCTGCTGCAAATCTAATAGAAGGAGTGGCTAATTACAAAACTACTTTAGAATTTACTGAAACAGATGAAAAAATAAGAGCAGGAATGACTGCTGATTTAGATATAGTAACAATGGAATTAAAAGATGTAGTAGCTATTCCCTACAGAGCAATTATTTTTAAAAGTGGTACTGAAAAATTAGTAAGAGTCTTAAAAGAAAATAATCAAATAGAAGAAGTGTCTGTTAAAATTGGAATTATTGGAAACGGATCCTTAGTTGAAATTATTTCAGGGATAGATGAAGGAGATAAAGTTATTACTTCTGTAAAAAAGTAATAGCTCGTTAAAACAAAAAAAATTGCAAAGCAAATTTTTTAACTTTATGGACTTTATAGACTTTATGAACTTTTGACTCATTATGAATTTAATTGAAATTAAAAATTTAAAAAGAACTTTTGGGGAAGAAATTAAAACCCACGCTTTAAAAAACGCAACATTTACCGTTAAACAAGGAGAATTTATTGCTATTATGGGCTCTTCTGGTTCAGGAAAATCTACCTTAATGCATATTTTAGGACTCTTAGATAGAGCTTCTGGAGGTAATTTTTTATTTGAAGAAAGAGATGTTTCAAAATTAGATGATAATGAATTAGCTATTTTAAGAAATGAAGAAATTGGATTTGTTTTTCAATCTTTTAATTTATTACCAAGAACTACCGTTCTGGATAATGTTACCCTTCCTTTAATTTACTCCCACAAAAAAGTTTCTACTTTAAACAGAGCCAAAGAAGTTCTAGAAAGCGTAGGTCTAAGCCATAGACTTAACCATTATACAAACCAAATATCGGGAGGAGAAAAACAAAGAGTAGCCATTGCCCGAGCTTTAGTAAACAGGCCTTCAATTATTTTTGCAGATGAACCAACAGGAAACTTAGATTCAAAATCAGGAGCTCAAATTATGAAAATCTTGCAAAAATTAAATGATGAGGGAAACACTGTTATTCTAGTAACTCACGAAACTTATACAGCAGAGTGTGCAAAGAGAATCTTAAAAATGAAAGATGGTGAAATAATAAGTGATGAAATAACAAAAAATCAAAGAAGGGTAAATCCTGAAGACTTAATTAAATAATGTAATATTCAGTGATTAATATTTGATATCTATTCGTTATGATTAAGACTTTAAAACAATCAGTTAAAATAGCCACTAGTTCACTTTTGGGCAATAAAATTCAAAGTCTTTTAACTATGCTGGGAATTATTATTGGAGTAGCTTCAGTTATTATAATTATGTCTATCGGATCAGGAGCTCAATCTTTAATCTTATCAGAAATTCAAAACTTAGGAACAAATTTAATTGCTGTTATTCCTGGTCATGGAAACGAAGAAGATGCTTTTGCTATGGTAAGTGGTTTTGCTGTTACCACCTTAACTTATGATGATGCTATAGTCTTAAAAGAAAATAAAAACACTCCTAATATAATGGCGGTAGCTGCGTATAGCAAAGGCTTTGGAACAGCTGAGTGGAAATCAAAAACTTATAGCACTTCCCTAACAGGAACCACAGCAAGTCATCTTGAAGTAATGGGAGGAGATTTGAAAGAAGGACGTTTTTTTAACTCTGAGGAAGAAAAAAGATTTTCTAGAGTTGCTGTTTTAGGATCAGATGTTAAAGATGAACTCCTAGGTCAATCAGACGCGATTGGTCAAAAAATTAAAATTAATGATTATATTTTTGAGGTTATAGGAATAATGGAAGAAAGAGGAGTTGTTGTTATGGAAGATTATGATGACCAAATTTTTATCCCCATAAAAACAGTTCAAAGAATGATGGGGGTTGATTATATTGGATTTATCAGGGCTAAAGTCTATTCAGAAGAAGGAATTTCTCAAACTGAGGAAAATATAAAAATGATATTACGAGAAGAGCATAATATCAAAGACCAAAGTGGTAAAAATGATGATTTTATGGTTAAAAATACAGCCCAAGCTCTTGATATGATTACTGAAATTACTAATTCATTAAGATATTTCTTAGCTATTATGGCTGGACTTTCTTTGGTTGTTGG
>JAGLSI010000002.1 GCA_023135835.1 Minisyncoccota bacterium | reverse complement strand
TCATAACCTCTGGAGGTTGTGAAAAAGTTTTAAAAATTGAATAAGGTAAATATCGCGGGATGGTGTAACGGTTGCACAGGAGGCTCATAACCTCCAGGTGTCTGTTCAAGTCAGGCTCCCGCAACAAGTAAAACAAAAAACTCTAGGATTAGTCCTGGAGTTTTTTGTTTAAAAGACATTTAATATTTTCTTTAAATGTGCTATATTATTATTTAATTGTCGGCGTAGCTTAGTTGGTTAAAGCGGGCGTCTCATACGCGCCAGATCAATGGTTCGAATCCATTCGTCGACACAGTATTGAAGAAAATAGAAATATTTGTTAATATATGTGGGTATTTGCGGTCGTAGCTCAACTGGTTAGAGCACTCGCCTGTCACGCGAGAGGTTGAGGGTTCGAGTCCCTTCGGTCGCGCAAAATAAAACAAAACTGAAGCGTTTAGCTTTAGTTTTGTTTTATTTTGCAGAGAGAAGGGACTTGAAACGAACGAGTATACCCAGCACCACTTTTCTTAATTTAAGAAAAGTGGTGCTGGGTACGAGTGAGCGAGGTCAAGAGTTCTAAGTGAAATTGAGTCCGTAGGACGAAAATTTCACTTAGAACTGGGGACCGAGTCTTTTCGGTCGCGCATAAAACAAAAAGAACCCAATGCGATAGCGTTGAGTTCTTTTTATTTCACAGCTATTAATAGCCTTTTCTTCTTTTTTAGTTTAGAATAAAAAATATATGAAGCAAGCATATAATTACGGCGTTCGGATTATATAAAAATAAAAATATTAGCATAATTTATTTTTATAAATCCTCACTTGAAATTATGATAAATTTATACATAGTAGCAACACCAATAGGAAATTTAGAAGATATAACTTTACGGGCTTTAAGAATTCTTAAGGAAGTAGATTTTATCTTGTGTGAGGATACTAGGGTAACTAAAAAGCTCTTAGAGAAGTACGAAATAAAAACACCAACAATTTCATACCACTCTTTTAGTGGAAAAATTAAAACTGCTAAAATTTTGGAATTATTAGAAGAAGGAAAGAATTTAGCTTTGGTTTCTGATGCAGGCACTCCTACTATTTCTGATCCAGGTTTTCAATTAGTGGCTGAAATTAGAGAAAAATTTAAAGATAAGGTTCAAATTTTACCAATTCCAGGAGCTTCAGCTTTGATATCAGCACTATCAGTTAGTGCTTTACCGGCAGATAATTTTACTTTTTATGGTTTTTTACCTCATAAAAAAGGAAAAAAAACTATTATAAACGAAATATTAGAATCAAAAAGAACATCAGTTTTTTATGAATCACCACATAGGGTTTTGAAAACTTTAAAGATGCTTCAAGAGCTTTCAGTAGAAAAAGAATCTAATTCTAAAGACCTTGTTGGGCAAAGTAAAAAAATAGTTATAGCTAGAGAATTAACTAAAATGTTTGAGCAAGTTATTTCAGGAACTGTAGATGAAGTTTTAGAGTATTTTGAAGATAATCCAGACAAGGTAAGGGGTGAATTTGTTGTAGTGGTGAGTTAAAAGTTTTTATTTAATTCGCAGTTCAGTTAAGAATAGTAGTAATTGGATTACTACTATTTAATGTTTAAATATTCTTGTGTTATAATGACAGGATGAAAAAGTTTTTAACAGCAGGTGTATTGGTTGTAATAATCCCTTTAGTAGGTATTCCTATTTTTTGGAAAACATGGATTTTAGTTTTACTAGGACTATATATTATATGGCAAACTTTTGTATATAAAAAGAATGATATACAGCCAGAAAAAAAAGATAGTTTTGATAAAGTTTATATAGAAAATGGAGAAAATATTGAAGAATAAAATTAAAATTTTAGGATTTGTAACTTTAGGTGGTGTTTTTGGCATCGCTTTATTTTTATTTTTTAATACAGGACTATTAAATTCTTATATAAATTTTAATAGTGAAAGGGAAAACTTAGATAAAACAAAAGAAGTGTTTTTTCAAGCAACTCATATAAAAATTCCTGAACAATTAAAAGGAATTTATATGACAAGCTGGGTGGCTGGAACAAAAAGTATTAGAGATGGATTAATTAGTTTAATGGAAGAGACAGAAATTAATGCAATAGTAATAGATATTAAAGATTATTCAGGAAAAATTGCTTTTAAAGTTCAAGATGAAGATTTAATTAAATACGATGCTGTAGAAAATAGAATTCCTGATATTAAGGATTTAATTGAGTATTTGCATAGTAAAGATATTTATGTAATTGGAAGAATTTCAGTATTTCAAGATCCGCATTTGGTAGAAAAAAGACCTGATTTAGCTGTTAAGAAAAGTCTAGGGGGTGAAGTTTGGAAAGATTATAAGGGAATTTCTTGGTTAGACGCTGGTTCAACAGAAGTTTGGGATTATGTTATTGCTTTAGCCAAGGAGTCTTATAATATTGGTTTTGATGAAATTAATTTTGATTATATTCGTTTTCCGTCAGATGGAAATATGAATGAAATTTATTATCCATTAAGTGAAGATAGGGTAACTTTAGATCCTAATACAGGAAAAGCTAAAGTCTTACAAGAATTTTTTGCTTATTTAAATAATAAAATGAGTGATACTGATGTGGTTTTGTCAGCTGATTTATTTGGAATGACTACTACTAATTCTGATGATTTAAATATTGGGCAAGTTTTAGAATATGCTTTACCGTTTTTTGATTATATTTGTCCCATGGTTTATCCTTCGCATTATCCTCCTGGTTTCATTGGTTTATCTAATCCTGCTGAGTACCCATATGAAGTAATAAAATATTCAATGGATAAGGCTGTAGAAAAAGCTATAAATGCTAGTTCAAGTCCTGATAAATTAAGACCTTGGTTGCAAGATTTTGATTTAGGAGCAGATTATACTGCTTCAATGGTTAGGAAGCAGATTCAAGCAACTTATGATTCAGGTTTAGATTCTTGGTTGTTATGGGCTGCTTCTAATAGATATACCAAAGACGCTCTTCTTAAAAAATAAGCAGAATAAGTAAAAGTCATTAAATTAAAAAGATATTATTATGATAATCAAACAAGCTAAAACGAAGGAGAATATTAATAATGCTTTAAAGGTAAGAAAGGAAGTTTTTGTTGATGAACAAGGTATTGATATAAATATAGAAAGAGATGAACATGACTGGACAGATGCGATTCATGTTATTGCTATAAGCGATAATGATTCTATTGGCGCTGGTAGGTTTATCCCGACTGATGCTGGGGCAAAAATTCAAAGAATGGCTGTTTTAAAACCAAATCGTAATGAAGGAGTTGGAGCTAAGATTTTATTAAAATTATTAGAACTAATTGAACAAAAAGATTTTGATAGAGTGTATTTTTCTGCTCAAAAAACAGCTGAGAACTTTTATGGAAAATATGGTTTTAAATCTTATGGAGAAGAATTTGAAGAAGTAGGTTTACCTCATGTGATGATGGAAAAACTTTTTTAAATCAGTTAAAGATTTAAAGGATATTAGTCCAGTTAACTGGACTAATACAAAAGGTTGGTATTTAATTAATAGACATTGAGTGTGTATATTATTGCAGAGGGTTGACATAATGTTCATTATTCTATATATTTAATCGCAGAAGTTTTTTAAAAAAAGTATTTTAACTTTTAAAATGAGAAGGAGTTTCAAATGGAAAATGTAGTTTTAGAAAGTTGGTTGCCCAAAGGTGATGGTGAAAATTTATTTCAAGAAATAAAAAAAGTTAGACTTAGTGCTGAGGCTAAGGGAATTAAATGTTTTAATCTTGGTGTTGGAGTGCCGTCAGGAGCGCCTGTTCAAAGCGCCAGAGATGGAGCTTCAAAAGCTATTTTAAGTGATCTTGAATCAATGCATGAATACCAAGATAATGGTGAGCCTGGTATGCCTGGATTTGCTGAATTTTTTGTTCAGGCTAATGTTGGAGATACTGTTAATTGGGATGCGGTTAGTGAAAAAGACATGCAATGTTTTCCAATTCCAGGGATAAAATCAATGATTGGTTTGATCCCTTTGGCTTGCGGTAGTTTTGCTCGTGGTCCAGGTCGGATTTTTGAAAAAGGCAAGCTCCCCCGACCAACCTTAAAGGTAATGGGAATGACTAACCCAGGTTATCCCGTTTCTCAGACTTGGGGAGAGCAGTATTTAGGGAATGATTATAAACACTTAACTACCAATACTGAAAATGATTTCATAGTATCGGCTGAAGAAGTGGCTGGTCATCGTCCGAATCTTCTGATGCTCACTTACCCAAACAATCCATCAGGCCAAATTTCCACTGAGTTTTTGTGGGATGAGCTTTTGCCTGTTTGTGTGGAAAAAGGCATCAGAGTTTTCAATGATGCTGCCTACGCTATGCTTGACCATAGCGGTGAACATATGACTTTGGCAGAAGCTGCTCTGAAATATCCGGGGCTTTCTTGGGCTGAAGCTTACTCAGCTTCCAAAGTAATTGGCAATGGGACTGGTTGGCGTATTGGCGCTATGGCGGGTTCACCAGATTTTATCGCTGATATTAAAACTATCAAAGGTAATACTGATAGTGGTTTCAATGCTCCTTTGGCTACTGGGGTTAAGCATGCTGTGGAACATAATATGGGCAGTCTTAATATAATTTTCAAGACCTATGCCCGTCGTATTGAAGTTCTCAAGGATATTCTTTTTGGACATGGTTTACGTTTGGCAGTTGATCCGAAGGCTGGATTTTTTACTCTTTGGCAAAATCCGCGTCGTGCTTTTGGTCAAGATATTCGAGATGCTAAACATTTCAATTATTCAATGATTGAAAAAACTGGTTTAATTGGCGTCCACTTCCATCCCTATATTCGCTATGCTGTCGTAGCTGATATTGAGCAAGTTGATTTTATCAAGGCCATTCATAATGCGTTTGAAATGGCGAAGGTAGAGTATTAAATTTAGGCAGAGTAACCCTCCCCCTTGCGAAAATTTTCGTAAGGGGGTTGTTTTTTTATATAATTTTTTGCTTTCAACTTTAGTCTTTTTACCTTATAATTATTCTAATGAAAGATTCTAATCCAATTACATATTTTGCTGAGGTAGATCGGCGTAATAGAAGAACTCCTTTTGGTATAAAAGCAACGGATAGGACTCGCCATGTATATGTTATTGGTAAAACTGGTATGGGAAAATCTACCATGCTAGAAAATATGGCTGTGCAAGACATTAAGGAAGGGAACGGGGTTTGTTTTATAGATCCACATGGACAATCGGTTAAGAAGTTTTTAGATTATATTCCTGAAGAGAGAATTGAAGATGTAATTTATTTTGCACCTTTTGATGTAGAAAATCCTATTTCTTTTAATGTTATGGAAGATGTGGGACCTGACAAAAGGCATTTAGTTGCTCAAGGACTTCTTTCTGCTTTTAAGAAGATTTGGGGAGAAGAAACTTTTTCTGATAGGATGGAACATATTACTAACAACACCTTGTTAGCTCTTTTGGAATATCCAGGTTCAACAATGTTAGGAATGACTAAAATTTTTACAGACGCAAAATATCGTAAAAAGGTTGTAGATAATATTACTGATCCGTCCGTAAAGTCTTTTTGGACAGATGAATTTGCTGGTTGGGATGAACGATATAGAAAAGATGCTTATGCTGCTATTTTAAATAAAGTAGGGCAGTTTACTTCTAATCCGTTAATAAGGAATATTGTTGGTCAAGAAAAATCATCTTTTGATTTTAGAGATATAATAGACAATAAAAAAATTCTTTTAGTTAATTTATCTATTGGTCAGGTAGGGGAAGCCAATGCTGATTTATTAGGTTCAATGTTAACTACTAAAATTTATTTAGCAGCAATGAGTCGTGCGGATGTGTCGGTTGATGAATTAGCTAAGTTGCCTAATTTTTATTTATATATTGATGAATTTCAAAATTTAGCCAATGATTCTTTTGCTGATATTCTATCTCAAGCAAGGAAATATAAATTAAACTTAACTATTGCCCATCAATATGTTGAACAGATGCCTGATGTGGTAAGAGCTGCTGTATTTGGAAATGTTGGAACCATGATTGCTTTTAGAGTTGGTGCTACTGATGCCGAGCAATTGGAAAAAGAATTCACTCCAGAATTTACTGCTGAAGATTTAGTTAATTTAGGTTTTGCTCAAATTTATTTAAGATTAATGATTGACGGGATTGGTTCTACTCCCTTTTCGGCTAAGACTTTGCCTCCGATTACTAAACCAGAGTTTTCATACGAAACAGAGGTAATAGAATCTTCTAGAAAGAATTTTACTCGCAAGAAAGAAGATGTTGAAATAAAAATTGAAGATTGGCTTAACTCTACAAAACCAAAACAACAAGAACAAATAAAGAAAACAACTGAGTCTTTCAGAAAACCAACAGAATCTTTTAAGAAAAATGTAACTCCTAATACAGCTTCTTCTGAAGTTCGGAAAGATCCAAGAATTAAATTAAATGATTTAAGTAAAAATAATAAAGAAAAACAATTTAAACCTATTACTAGTAGAACAAATAATCCTGTTGAGAAAGGTAATTCATTAAAAGAAGCCTTGTCAGAAGCTGTAAAAGATATAAGGAAAGAAAATGAAGATAAAAAACAACCGATAAACAACAATAATAATTCTTTAACAGAACAAAATCAAAATAAAGAAGTTACTATAAATGATTTAGAAAAAATTTTGTATGTTAAACACCCTAAAGAAAATAAGTAAAATTTTAAATTTTTATAAAAAACAGCTATCAAAGATAGTTGTTTTTTGTAGTTTGGTTTGTGCTCCCTATTTGCTTTATGCTCAAATTGAAATGACTGAAATAATGTATGATTTAGAAATAGGCAGTGATGCAGGAAGGGAATGGATAGAGATTTATAATTCAGGGACAGAAGATATTGATATTGGAGAGTTAAAATTATATGAAGCTGAAATTAATCACAAAATAAAACCAATTATAGAAGGTGGTAATACTATTTTGGCAGGAGGCGATTATGCTATTTTATTAGATAATTATGAAAAATTTAAAGAAGATTACCCAAATTTTTCTGGTTTAGTTCTGGATACTGTTTTTTCTTTAAAAAATACAGGAGAATTATTAATTTTAAGAGATTCTGAGTTAGTAGATATTAATTCAGTTAATTATTTGTCTGATTGGGGAGCGGGTGGGGATGGTAAGTCTTTGCAAAAAATAAATAATGCATGGATTGCTTCATTTCCTACTTTAGGTAAAAGTAATTCTTCTGATAATAATAGTGTTGATCCTATAACAGAAGTTCCGATAATAAACCCTTCTCCTCAAGCTTCTAGTTTTGATTTTATTGAAATAAATATAAAAGCAAAAATTGATTCATTGGAATATTTGCCTATTGCAGGAGCAGATGTTGTTTTTAAAGGGAAGGCTTTAGGTTTAGAGGGTGAATTTTTGGAAAATGCTAGTTACCAATGGTCTTTTGGAGATGGAACTAAAGGAAATGGTCAAACGATTTTACATAATTATCCTTATCCAGGAGAGTATTTGGTTATTATGGAAGTTATTTCCGGAGAATATTCTACTTGTGATAAATTAAAAGTAAAAGTAATTCCTTCTGAGATGTTTATTTCATCAGTGAATTTAAGTTTAGATAATAATTTTATTGAATTACACAACCCATCAGGGTATGAAGTAAATCTTTCTTGGTGGAGGTTAAGGGCTGATAATAACTTTTTTACTTTTCCTAAAAATACTATTTTATTACCAAAAGCTTATATAAAATTACCTTTTAGTGTTACAAAATTATTACCAAAGGAAAATTCAGTAATCCAGTTACTTTACCCAAATGGAATGTTAACTTTTAATTATTTATTTAAGCAGAATATTGTTCCTGTCGTTTATACTGAAGGTCCTAAGATTGTGACTGAACGGAAAAAGGACTCAACTATTTATTCGGTAGAAAAGCCCGCAGAGGAGTATATAGAAAATCAAGTTGCTTTGATAAAAGATTCTTTGGGCGAAAGGGGTAATTCTGAGGATGAAGATAGTAAAAAGTTTAAATTTCCTATAAATAAGTGGAGTTTTGCTTTAGGAGGGATTACTCTTGTTGCTGTTGCTGGGGTAACTTATGCAACAAAATTAGATTCAGAAAACTAAATTATTTGGTAGTTTGATTAATAATCATATTTTAGTTTTAAAAATAAGGGGTTTTTGTTACAATAAGAAAATGGTAAATAAAAGAATCTTAATATTTTCAACAGCTTATTACCCTTTTGTGGGTGGGGCTGAAATAGCTATAAAAGAAATTACTGATCGTGTTAAGGGTCTAGATTTTGATATGATAACAGCTAGGATAGATAGAAAATTACCTAAAAAAGAGAAAATTGGAAATGTTTTGGTATATCGTTTAGGTGTAGGAATTCCAAAGTTTGATAAGTTACTCCTTGCTTTTTTGGGAGGTTTTTATGCTCAGAAATTACAAAAACAAAATAAATATTCAGCCATCTGGGCTGTAATGGCTAGTTATGGAGGTTTTGCTGCTTCAAAATTTAAGTTTTTAAATCCAAAAATAACTTTTTTATTAACTTTACAAGAAGGAGATAGTTTTGAATATATTGCTAAGAAAACTTATTTTGTTAAGAATCAATTTAAAAATATTTTCATACGAGCTGATAGAATTCAGTGTATTAGTAGTTATTTGGCTGAATGGGCAAAAAGAATGGGAGCAAAATGTTCTATTGAAGTAATTCCGAATGGTGTAGATATTAATAATTTTTCACAAGAATATTCTGAAAAACATTTAACCAATTTAAAACTAAAATTAAATAAGAAATCAGAAGATAGGTTTTTAGTTCACACAGGGCGTTTAACTTATAAAAACGCAATAGATGATTTAATTCAGGCTCTTATTTATTTACCAGAAAACATTAAGGTATTGCTTGTAGGGAAGGGTGAAGATGAAGAAGAATTAAAAGATATTGTTCAAAAAAAAGGTTTAAAAAATAGAGTTAATTTTTTAGGATTTGTTGATCACAAAGAAATTCCACAATATTTAAAAATTTCAGATATTTTTGTAAGAGCTTCGTTATCAGAAGGGTTAGGGAATTCCTTTTTAGAAGCGATGGTAGTAGGTTTGCCTGTAATTGCTACTCAAGAAGGAGGGATTGCTGACTTTTTATTTGATGAAAAGAGGAACCCTAATAAAGAGATAACAGGCTGGGCTGTGGATTCTAGAAATCCTGAACAAATAGCAGAAGCCGTTAAAAGTATCTTGAGTAATTCAGAGAAAACAAAAAAGGTTGTTGCTACTGCTAATATAATGGTTTTAGAAAAATATAATTGGGATATTTTAGCAAAAGAAATGCAAAAAAGATTTTTTGAAAAAACTATCATATGAAAATATTAATCACAACAGGAATATATCCTCCTGATGTTGGGGGACCAGCAACTTATTCAAAATTACTTTTTGATAAATTGCCGGAAAGAGGTTTTGAGGTAGAAGTTTTGTCTTTTGGTGAAGTTCGTAATTTGCCAAAAATAATTAGGCATGCTGTTTATTTTTTCAAAGTTTTAAAAAAAGGACGAAAAGTAGATGTAATTTATGCTCAAGATCCTGTAAGTGTAGGTTTTCCAACTATCTTAGCGAATAAAATTTTAAAGAAAAGGTTTTTAATTCGTATCGCTGGGGATTATGCTTGGGAGCAAGGTGTTCAGAGATTCGGGGTAGAAGATAATCTAGATATTTTTTCAGCACAAAAAAATGTTTATGGTTTTTTTGTTGAGTTGCTTAAAAAGATTCAACTTAAAGTAGCTTTGTCTGCAGAAACAATAATCGTGCCTAGTCAATATTTTAAAGGGGTTATTGAAAATTGGGGGATAAGTTCAGAAAAAATAGAAACAATTTACAACGGAATTGAACTTTCAAAGAACTTGGGGGTAGCACCCCCAAGTGATGAAAAAGTGTTGTTATCAGTGGGGAGGCTAGTTCCTTGGAAGGGTTTTGGTGTTTTGATTGAGCTTATGCCAGAAATTTTGAAAGAAATTCCTAATATAAAGCTAAAAATAGTGGGAGGGGGTCCTCAAAAGGAAGAATTGGAAAAATTAATAGAAGATTTGGATCTGAAAGATAATGTTGTTTTGATAGGAGCTTTATCCTTAGAAAAAACATTAGAAGAAATGAAAAAAGCGGACGTTTATATTCTTAATACGCAGTATGAAGGATTTGCCCATCAATTAATTGAGGTCGCTAATTTAGGAACTCCTATTATTACTACAGACATTGGAGGAAACCCTGAGTTAATTCAAAACGATATGGATGGAATTTTAATAGAACCAAATAATAAAAAACAAATTTTAAGCGCCATAATTAAAATTTTTAGGAATGACGAATTTAGGGAAAAGATAATTCAAAATGCTTTTAAAAAGTCTCAAAAATTTTCAATTCAAAACACTTTAGACAATTTAGAAAAAGTTTTGACAAATAATAAATAATAGATTAATATAGGATAAGGAGTAAGACATTGTCTTACATACATTAATAGATAATTTAAATAAAATAATGAGAACAACGATGACTATTTCCTTGCCAAAAGAGATGGCTAAAGATATAAAAAAAGAAATTAAAAAAGGTTCTTATGCTTCATCTAGCGAGTTTTTTCGTAATTTAATTAGACAATGGAAAGAAGACACTTTATATAAAGAATTAATGGAAATGCGTAAAGAATTTGAAAATAATGAGGGTATTATAAAAGCTAATTCTATGGAAGAAGCTCTTAAAAAATATGAAAGTTAAAATTTATTATAAAAATAGTTTTTTAAAAAAGTTTAAAAAGTTACCTATTTCCATTCAGCAAAAAGTATTAAAAAAAGAAAAGATATTTATAAAAGATTATTTTACTCCATTACTTAAAACTCATAAGTTACACAGACGATTTAAAAACTTTTATACTTTTTCAATTGATTTTGAATATAGAATTATTTTTGACTTTGATCAAAACAAAAACATAAGGTTTTATTCAATTGGTAAACATGATATATATTAAAAAAATGAACATCTTAATATTAAGTACAGATAAAAAAATATTTGAAGAAAAAAGCTTGGTAAGACAAAGGTTGTTAGATTATGCTGAGTTAGTTGATAATTTGTGTGTGGTTGTTTTAAATCTTGAATCAGAATCTTATAAAAAAGTGAGAATAAGTGAAAAATGTACAGTTTATCCGACTAATTCGGTAAATAAGTTTTTATATATTTTTGATGCTATAAAAATTGCTTTAAATATTAAAGAATTTAAATCTAAAGATAAAAAAAAGATAGATTTAATTACTGCCCAAGATGCGTATGAGACAGGTTTTATTGCTTGGGTCATGTCTAGAAAAATAAAAACTAAATTAGAATTACAGATTCATACAGATTTATTTAATAAATATTTTATTAAGCACTCACTGGCTAATTTTTTTAGATCTAGAATAGCCAAGTTTCTTCTATCAAGAGCAGATCATATAAGAGTTGTTTCTAAAAGAATACAAGAATCTTTACCAAAAAGACTTCAGAAAAAACCAATTACAATAGTTCCTATTTTTACAAGTTCAAATTTGATTCAAGTTTCAACTCCAAATTTTTCTTTAAAAGAAAAATATTTACAATTTAAATTTATAATTTTAATGATGTGTCGTTTAGAGAGTGAGAAAAATATTTCTTTAGCTATTTCTGCTATGAAAGATGTTGTTGATATTTTTCCTAAGACTGGATTAATAATAGTAGGGGAAGGCTCACAGAGAAAAAGTTTAAGAAGGTTGGCTAGAAGAAAAGGTTTGGAGGAAAAGGTAATTTTTAAAAAATGGACTGATGACCCTATTTCGTATTATAAAACTGCGGATTTGTTTCTTTCAACTTCTAATTATGAGGGTTACGGGCTTTCTTTGGTTGAAGCAATTGTTTCTAAATGTCCAATCTTAACTACAAAAGTTGGAATAGTTGGAGAGGTTTTAAGTGGAAACAATGCTTTATTGTGTGAGGTTGGAAATGAAAAATGTATTGCCCAAAGTATAAAAAATATTCAACAACATCCTGAATTGATAGAAGAATTAAAAGAAAAAGCATATAACGATTTTATGCAAAAAATTCCACAAAGTAGAAATGAAAATTTAGCTTTGATTAAAGAAGGTTGGTTAAAGACGATAAATGATTGAAAACTTGTTTGTTGGTAGTTTGAAATTAGTATATTTGACATTTTTTATCAAATTTACTGTATAATTAACTGTACAGTTAATTGTACAGGTAATATATTAAATATGGCTAGAAGAAAATTAGAAGATAGAAATATAAGAAAATTATCAAAAAATGGACCTACTTATTTTGTTACTTTGCCTATTGAGGTAATTAGAGGTTTAGGTTGGCAAAAATTTCAAAAACTTGAGGTAGAAGTTGATGATAAAAAAGAAAGGATAATTATAAAAGATTGGAAAAAATAAATATGGAGAAGAAAGAAAATAATTATGCATTTATAGATAGTCAAAATTTAAATTTAAGTATTTTAGCATTAGGTTGGAAATTAGATTTTGCACGATTTAGAATATATTTAAAAGAAAAATATAAGGTAAATAAAGCTTTCTTGTTTATAGGGTATGTAAAAGGAAATGATGAATTATATAAATTTTTACAAGAAGTAGGCTTTATTTGTATCTTTAAGCCTACTTTAGAATATAAAGACGGAACTATGAAAGGAAATGTTGACGCTGAGTTAGTTTTACAATCAATGATTGAATATTCTAATTTTGATAAAGCTTTGATAGTTATTGGAGATGGAGATTTTCATTGTTTAGTTTCCTACTTACTTAAACAAAATAAATTAAAAGTAGTAATGATTCCTAATCGTTTAAAGTTTTCGGCCTTACTTAAATTTAAAATATTTCGTAAATATTTGAGATATATGAATGATTTAGAGAATTTACTTTCATATAAAAAGAAAAGACCCCACAAGGACGGTACCTTGTAGGGTGATCTTTTCCGTTGGTGATTACTTTAATAATATATTATCTAAAAAAAAAGTCAATGAAATTATTAATTCTTACACAAAAAATAGATAAAAATGATGATGTGCTTGGTTTTTTTCATGACTGGGTTATTGAATTTGCCAAACATTGTGAAAAGGTAACAGTGATTGCTTTGAGTGTTGGGGAATATGATTTACCTAGAAATGTGAAAGTTCTTTCCTTGGGAAAAGAACTTTCTAGTCAAATGTCAGAAAGCCTGCCTGCCGGCAGGCAGGTCCATAAAGTTGAAAGTAAGAAAAAGTATCTCTTTAATTTTTACCGATATATTTGGTCTGAAAAAAATAATTATGACAATGTGTTTGTACACATGAACCCCGAATATGTTATTTTAGGAGGTTTATTTTGGCGAATAATGGGAAAAAAGATAGGGCTTTGGTATATGCATAAATCTGTTGATTTTAAGTTGAGAGTAGCTGAAAAATTAACGCATACTATTTTTTCTGGAACAAGAGAATCTTTTCGTTTAAAAACTAAAAAATTGAATATAACAGGGCATGGGATACCGAGTCAAAAGTTCATAAAGTCAAAAAGCCTGCCTGCCGGTAGGCAGGTTCGTAAAGCTAATGAAGAATTTAAAATGATTACTGTGGGAAGAATTTCTCCTATTAAAGATTATGAAACTCTGATTAATGCTATTAAAATTTTAAAAATAAAAAATCAAAATGTTAATTTGGATATTATTGGAGAGATAGGATTACCTGATCAAGATGATTATTTAAGCAAATTAAAACAAAAAATTAAAGATGAATCTTTGGAGGAAAATATAAACTTTATGGGTTCGGTTTCTCATAAAGATATTGTTAATCACTTAAATCAAGCTGATTTATTTGTAAACATGAGTCAAACAGGAAGTTTAGATAAAGTTATTTTAGAAGCAATGGCTTGTGAGATAATAACAATTTCAAGTAATGATTCCTCAAGAAATGTTTTTGAAGAGTATAAGGATAAATTGTTTTTTAAATCAAAAGATAGTGAAGATTTGGCTAAAAAGGTATCTAAAATAATAGAACTATCTGATGGAGATAGGGTAAAGATTGAAAAAAGATTGCGAGAAATTGTTCGCAGAGATCATAATTTAGAAGACTTAATTAAAAAAGTTATTTCTATTTATCAAAAAATACAATGAAAAATAAAGAATTAATAGTTTGTTTTTTTGGAAGATATGACCCAAATTATTCTCGTAGCAGAACCCTTGTTTTAGGATTAAAAGAGAATGGAGCCAATATTATAGAATGTCGCACTGAATTAAAAGGGGTAATAAAATATTTTGATTTAATAAAAAAGCATTGGAAAATTCGCAAAGAATACGATGTTTTGTTGGTAGCTTTCCCGGGTTGGCATGCTGCAATTCTTTCTAGATTTTTAACTAGAAAATTAATAATTTTTGATGCCCTTGTTTCTATTTATGATTCAACTGTTTTTGATAGGAAAAATACAAAAAAAGAAGGATTAAAAGCTAAATATTTTTGGTTTACAGATTGGTTATCTTGTAAATTAGTGGATAAAGTTATTTTAGATACTGATGAACATATCAATTATTTTGTTCAAGAGTTTGGTTTAAAAAAAGAAAAATTTGTTAAGGTTCTTTTAGGAACAGATACTCGTTTTTTTAAACCAAAACCTATTATAAAAAATACTAAATTTATTATTCAGCATCAGGGTAATATTGTCCCATTGCAAGGTGTTATTTTTATATTAGAGGCGGCAAGATTACTTGAAGACAATAAAGATATTCAATTCAATATTGTAAGTTCTCGTATTAAGAGAACTCATGAGAAGAAGGGTTTTTTAAATGTTAATTTCATAAATGATGTTCTTTATGAAAAATTACCTGATTATATTTCACAAGCAGATCTTTGTTTAGGTATATTTGGTGATACAAATAAAACTCAAAGAGTTATTCCTCATAAAGTTTACGAATATGTATCTATGAAGAAACCTGTAATTACTGCTGATACTCCTGCAGTGAGGGAATTATTCAATGATGATGATTTGTATTTAGTCCCTGCAGCAAATCCTCAAGAATTGGCTAAAGCTATCCTTAAATTAAAAGCAGATAGAGAATTAAGAGAAAAATTGGCCCAAAATAGTTATAATAAGTTTATGCAAAAATGTACTCTTGAAACCTTAGGGAAGGAATTAGTAAAGATAATAAATGAAATTCAATCCTAAAAATTTAATATATTTTCAAAACGGTTCTATTGGGGATTTTTTGATGACTATTTTCTTTTTGGAAAATATTTATTTGAACAATAATTCAATAAAATTAAATGTAATTGTTTCTAAAAACGAGAAATTACTTTTACAATTTTTAGAGAAATATCCTTATATAAATTTGATTTTAGTTAATAAAAGAAGTTTTAAGGGGCTTTTGGGAGTTTTTAAATTATTAAAGTTTTTATTTTCAAGTAATTTAGTAATTACTGCCCCTACCCCGGGAATTTTATCTTTGTGGGTGAAAATATTAGCTAAGAAAATATCTTTTCTCTCTAAAAGTGAATTAGTAGGATTTGAAGATGGACAAAAGATAAATAAATTTATTTATTCTAAATTATTGAATTATAATACAAATGTTATTTATCCAGAGTTTTTGAAAGAAGTAATAAAAAAGATAGGTTTTAAAATTGAAAAAGAAACTCCTGAATTAAAATATATTTCAAATGAAAGTGTTTTGAAAAAATTAAACTTAGAAGAAAGAAATTATATTGTCCTTCATCCGATAGCGACAACGAAAGGGCGAAGTTTTAAAGAAAAAGAAATTATAGATTTGATTAAAGTAATAAAGGGAATTTCTCCTCATAAGAAAATTATTTTAACAGGGGGAAATGCAGACAAAGATATTTTAAATATTATTTCTATGTTGTTTGAAAATGATGTTTTTGTAATGATAAGTCCAAAGATTTCAGAATTATGCACTATTATAAATGGGGCGAAATTATTTATAGGGGTAGATACAGGAACAACTCATATAGCTTCATTTTTGCAGAAAAAGAGTTTAATAGTAGCGATAAACGGGACTCCTAATTGGTTACCTTATTATAATCCAAATGCAAGAATTTTATATTCTGTTGATGGTTGTATTCATAGCCTTTATGAAGGGAGAGAGCATTTAGAAGGATGTCGGGGCGAAAGATTAAGGTGCTTAGGTGATGTTCCTCTTGAAGTAGTAGAAAAAACTTTAAAAGAATTATTAATATGAAAAAAGAAATAAATAGAAAAAAAATAGGTTTTTTCTTGATTAGTTTGTATGGAGGTGGAGGGGAAAAAGTAGTTTTAGATTTAGCAAAAGGATTTGTTGAAGATGGTTTTGATGTAGATCTGTTATTATTTACTAGAAAAGGTTCTTCGGTAGAAAAAATTGATTCAAGGATTAATCTTATTGATTTAAAGGTATCAAGAATTTTCTTTTCTATTTTCCCAATAATAAAATATTTGAAAAAGAAAAAACCATTATTTATTTTAGGAACTTCAGAACATGCTAATATTATTTTAATTTTAGCCAAAATAGTTTCTAGAACAAAAATGAAAGTTTTTGTTAGAGTAGGTATGACTTTTTCTGATTTATTTAAGAATTATAAGAGTAAAAGAGACAGGTTAATTCCTTTCCTAATTAAATTATTATATCTAAAAGCTGATGTTGTAATTGCTAACTCAAAAAATGTAGCTATAGATTTAGAAAAAGTTTCAAAAATACCAAAAAATAAAATAAAAGTAATTTATAATCCAAAATTTATAGAAGAAATAGTAGAAAGGTCAAAAGTTGGTGAGTGGCAATATCCTGATAAATTTACAATTTTAGCACTAGGAAGATTAGAAAAACAAAAGGATTTTAAAACTTTAGTTAATGCTTTTTCTTTAGTAAAAAAGGAGATAGATGTTCGACTGATTATTTTAGGAGAAGGTGGAGAAAAATGTAATTTAGAAAAACAAATTAAGGATTTAGATTTAAAGGATGTTTATTTATCAGGTTATTTAAGTGATGAATATTCTTATTTTGCTATGAAAAATTCAGATATTTTTATTTCTACTTCGTTATGGGAAGGTTTTTCTAATTCATTAATTGAAGCTGGTATTTTAGGTTTACCGATAATAGCCACTGATTGCGGGTCAGGTTCTAGAGAATTATTAGCTCCAAATTCTGATTTGGAAAATCAATTAGAAAAAGGTAATATAGAGTATGCAGAAAATGGAATTTTAGTTGCTAAACAAGATTCAGAAAAGATTGCCGAAGCTATTTTGGTTTTAGTTAAAGATGAAAACATGAGAAAAAGATATTCAGAAAGGATAAAAAAACAAGGTGAAAAATTTGAAATGAAAAATATTTTGGGTGAATTTAAGAAATTGATTTAAGATGAAGATTTTTATATTAAAATTAATAATAAAATATAGGAAATTAGAAAAGTTTTTATTATGGTTGTTAAAAGATATTTCTATAGAAATTTATGGTAAAAAAATAAAGTGTTATATTGCAGATATGTCTGACGCACAAACATTCAGAGAGGTATTTTTGAAAGGGGAATATGACAAAGAATTAGGAGATCCAAAAAAAGTTCTTGATTTAGGGTCTAATGTAGGCTACTCAATTTTATTTTTTAGAGCTAAGTATCCAAAGGCAATTATTTATGGATATGAAGCAAATTTTAAGACATTTGATAAATTAAAAAAGAATGTTGAAGGTTTAGATAATATTTTTGTCTATAATAAAGCTATAAGTGATAAAGAAGGAGTTGAAACAATGTATTTAGGAACTAGTTCAGCCTCATCTTCTTTGATTGATAGATTTGAAGGAGATTCTTCTGTAGCTCAGATAGAATGTATAGAATTACCAAAAGAAAATTTTGATTTAATTAAATTTGATATAGAGGGAACTGAGCATAAAGTTTTTAAAAATCCTACAAATACAAAATATATAATTGGAGAAATTCATTATGACTTAGGGGAAGGAATTGAATTAGATAATTTTGATTTAGAAACAGAAAAAATATCAAAATATCGGGAAAAAGTTTGGGGCAGGATTAAATAGATAATATAAAATGAAAATATATAAATCAAAAAAAGAATTAATTCAAAATCAGATTTCAAATAATGATATTGTTTTGGATGTGGGTTTTTGGGGGTTAGATATAAAAGCGGGTAATTTTGATTGGGTTCATAATATTTTAAAATCTCAAGCGAGGGGAGTGTTTGGAGTGGATTTATATTTTGATAAAACAAAATTAGAAAAACCTGAAAATTATAAAAAACAAAGTGCTGAAAACTTTGATTTTGATGAAAAATTTGATGTAATTTTTGCAGGGGATTTGATTGAACATCTTTCTAATATTGGATTATTTTTAGATTCTTGTAAAAGAAATTTAAAAGATAACGGGAGATTAATAATTACCACTCCGAATATTTTTATTTTATTTAATTTTGTAGAAAAGGTATTTAAAAAAGAACCAAGTGTGAATAGTGACCATACAATGTATTTTAATTTTGTTGTTTTAAGAAAGTTATTAGAAAAAAATGGGTGGAAGGTTTCTGAAGAAATTTATCTAGATGATGTTTGGCCAAAATATAAACAAAGTCTCAAAAGAAGATTTTTGTATGGAATTTATAAGTTTTTAGGTTTATTTACAGATAAATTTATAGAAAATATTGTGATTATTGCAAAGAAAGATGAATCCCGTTAGAGATTTTGCGGGGATAAAGTATTATCATTTAATAAATTTAATAAAAAGATAATTTGTTTTTAATAAATTATTTCTAACGGGATGAAAAATAAAATTGTAATTTATACTTCTATATTTGGAGGTAAAGATAATCTAATTGAACCAGAATTTATTCCAGAAGGTTGTGATTTTGTATGTTTTACTGATCAAAATTTTGTTTCAGATGTTTGGAAGATAAAAAAAGTAGAGCCAGAATTTGAAGATCCTGTAAGAAACGCAAAGATTTATAAAGTTCTTCCTCATAAGTTTTTATCTGAATATGAAATTAGTATTTGGGTTGATGGAAATCTTTTAGTTAGGGGAGATGTAAATAAATTGATTAAAAAATACTTGGAAACCGGGTTTCCAAGTAAGATTAATTTAGCTGTTTTTAGTCATAACCAACATAAAAGAAGATGGAAAAAGCTTTTCTGGATAAAAAATAAAGAAGATTGCCGTGATTGTATTTATGATGAAGCTGAAAACTTAATTGAATTTGAAAGAAATGGAAAATATAAAGATAATATTGATTTAATTAAAGGTCAGATAGAAAAATATAGAAATGAGAATTATCCTGAAAATAACGGTTTGATTGTTGGGATGATTCTTTTAAGAAGGCATAACAAAAAAGATGTTATCAAAACAATGGAAGATTGGTGGAGTGAAATAAAAAATCATAGCCGTCGTGATCAACTTAGTTTTAATTATGTAGCTTGGAAAAATAATTTAAATTTTGTTTATATGAAAGGAGACTCAAGAAGAAATAAATATTTTTTACATAGAAAACACAAAATTAGAAGTAATTCTAATTTTTAAATATTTTTTTTAGGATAGATTTTGTCTTCTTTTTAAGATTAGTTTTTTGTCCATAAAACCATTTATTTTCTCTTTCAGCGTATAATCCTGCATTTAGATATTTTTTAGTTCCAATTCTTTCTTTATATCTTTTTCTTTGTTGTTTTAGTCTTTCCCCGTTTATATTTGTGTGAAATACAGTCCAATTTTCATCTTCTTCTTTCATTAAAGTATAAACTTGATGATTTTGAATATATTTTTCCCAAGCCACTTCAACAGTTCTTCTTTGGTTTGGGTCGGGGTTATGTTTTCTAAAACCAGAATCAATAAAATCCCCAGCGTATTCTCTCATCGCTTTTGTGTGAGTGTCTCTTTTTATAAGAGCAAAATTTTCACTTAATCTGTCGCTAAAATAGTAGTTGTTCCAAGCGTCATGATGTTTAGCTTTATAATTAGAAGATCCTCCAAAGGCAAAAATATCTTCCTTATCAAGATAGAAAATGGCTGTTTCCAACCAATTATCGTTTTTTTGGCAATAAGGTAAGGTATCAAATTTAAAAAATAATAGATATTTTTTGCGGGCTAAATTAGCCACATTATACTCTCGTATATGAGCAAACTCTTTTCCTTTTTCTGGATGATTTTCTTTATTTAGTGATAAAGTATCTATTAATCCCTGTTCTAATAACTCAAGATAAGCTTTTTTGGTATTTTTATCACTTCCAGCATCCATAATAATTACCTCGGCAGGTTTTCCCCCTAAAAATTCAAACCAATCTAAAAGAACATCTTTTAAGTTTTCATGATTGCCATAATTGGCACAAATCATAGATATTTCTTTTAAAGATTCAAGTTTATTTTCTTTTTGTTCTTTCATAAATTTAATTATTTTTCTATCCAAGCAAATAGCTTTGTTTTTGTATTTTGTATTTTATATTTAGGGACATAAGATCTTATTTTTTGTTCAATTACTTCAGGGTCATCTGGTAGGTGATAGGTGCAAATTGCTATTTTAGGTTTGTATTTTTGGATTGTTTGTTTAGCTCCCTCTAAAAATTTTCTTTCGGCACCTTCTATATCTACTTTAATGAAATCTATTTTGTTTATGTCTGTATTTTTTTCAAGAAAAGAATCCAAAGTTATTTGCTCAACATTTTCAATTTCAGCATTTTCATTTTGTATTTCACTGGAACTACTAACTAATTTATCTTTATCTACAAAAAAACTGATATTTATATTGGTATCTCCTAAAGCATAAGGAATTGCTTGAATGTTTTTGATAAAGTTTGTTTCTATATTTTTAATTAATAATTGATTTGTTCTTTTTATTGGTTCAAAAGCAAAAACATGCCCATTCTTTCCTATTTGCTTTGATGCAAAAATGGAAAATACTCCGATATTAGCTCCTGCGTCAATAACAATATCATTTTCTTCTAAAAAAACATTAGTAGATTCGTAAGGTTGTTCAAAATCGGTTAATGGGTTATTTAAAAAATTTGTTTTAATGAAAGGTTTTCGGGATAGAAGAATAGATACAATGTCTCCTGTGGGAATATGGTCACTGTAAAAAAACTTTAAATTGTCTAATTCAAAAATTTTATTTTTGTTGTTGTTTTTAACAAAACCTTTTTTTTCAAGATAGTTATTTATCCATAACCGCCCATTTTGTTTTTGGAAAAAAGTTGAAGGAGCGAGGGAATATAATATAACCAAAGGGGTTTTCCTCCAAATTTTATTGATGATAAAATCAACTCGTTTTTTTAATTTTTCTGAAAAATTCATAAAACTATTATATCATAAACGAGCTCTTTCTTTTAAGCTTATCTTTGTTTATACTTTGTTTAAATATGAGACAAAACCCAATAATTAGTATTATAATCCCTACGTATAATCGCCCTGAATTATTAAGGAGGGCAATTAAGAGTGTTTTAAATCAAACATTTCAGCGTTTTGAAATTATTGTAGTAGACGATGGTTTGGTTGAAAGAGCTAATAAGATTATAAAAGAAATAGATGACCTTCGTGTTGTTTATATTCAACATAAAGAAAATAGGGGGGCTTCTGCAGCAAGAAATACTGGAAATGAAAAGGCAAGAGGGGAGTTTGTTACTTTTTTAGATGATGATGATGAGTTTTACCCAGAAAAGTTAAAAAAACAATTAGAAATAATGAAAAAGTTTGGCAAACAAATTGATTATACTTTTTGTTTAGCTGATATTTATTCTCAGCAGACGGGAGATTTTAGTTACACTCAAAAATATGATTTAGAAGAAGGTACGGGTTCTTTTTTTGAAGAAGCTTTATCTATGAATATGGCAGTAGCCACTCCTTCAATTTTTTGTAAAAGAGAAAAAGCTTTAGAAATTGGTGTTTTTGATGTTACATTCCCTAATGCAGAGGATAGAGACTTTTTTATAAGATTATCTAAAAATAGTAAAGGCTTTTTCTTAAATCAATCTTTGGTTAAAGTTAATTTTTCTGATAGTGAAAAAGTCCGTTTAAGTGGAAACTTAGAGTTTAGAATAAAGGGGCGAGAGAAATTATTAGAAAAATACAATTATGATTTAACTAAAAGACCAAAGGTTTTAGCAAAGCATCTTCTGTTGTTAGCTTTTCTTTGCCAAAAAAATAATGATTTTAAAAAGGCTAATGATTTATTTTTTAGAGGGTGGAAATTAAATAAAAGAGATTTTAGATTTCTAAAGCAAATTTTGAAAAATCTATTTTTGCATTTTTTTTATAAGACACTTAAGAAAAAAACGAATTAAAGTATCCCAATTTCTCCAGTCTTTAAAATTTAATTTTCTTCGTAGCGGAGATTTCCAAAGTATTTTCCAAATTTCCCAATCTTGATTTGAGTTTACACTGCATATTTGCAACCACCTTTGAGAAATCGTTTCTGAAAATATAGGTTCTTTGTAAAAATTTGTTATTTTGTTTTGTTCTATTAACTTAGACAGCCAAAGCTCTTCTTTTTTGAGAAAATCATTAGTTTTATAATCTTCTGGTTTGTATACCTCTCTATGAATTAAGAGATCTTCTTCTGTTGGCGTGATGTTAAGATTGTCTTTCAGTAGAGTAGTTCTTAGTTGAGTAATTGTCTTTTTTTGCTTAATAGATTGAATTTTGCTGGTGTTAGAGTCATGAATTCTATATTGAATTAAAGCATTCTTAATGTTTGTTATTGGGAAACATTTAACAGCGTTGTTCCACAGACCGTAATCTTCTGCATGTTCGTGATTAAGATTATATCTTAAATTATTTTTTTCTAAAAGATTTTTTCTTATTATTATTGATGGATGAATTAATAGACACCTAAACAGCAGAGTGATTTTTATTTTTTCTGGGTCGGAGATTATTTTTGCATATTTTTGGGTTTTTCCGTTTTCTAGAACTTTCGCCCAAGATCCAGCAATACCAATTCGTGGATTTTTGTCCATAAATTTTACTTGAATTTCTAGCCTTTTAGGTAGACTAATATCATCTGCGTCCATTCTAGCAATGTATTTTCCTTTCGCTAAATCAATACCTTTATTTAAAGATTTAATAATCCCTAGATTAACCTCATTATTTATTAACTTAATTCTTAGGTCTTTATATGAACAAATTATTTCCTCGCTTTTATCAGTAGAGCCATCATTAATTATCAAAAATTCAAAATCATTAAAGGTTTGATTAAGAATACTATTAATAGCTTCTTTTAAATATTTTTCGCCATTATAAACAGGCATTAAGACTGTTACAACCGGTTTTTTATTTGTTGTTATTTGTTGCATTTGTATTATTCGTATACCTGCCTGCAGACAGGTTGGTATGTTTATCTCTATATTTGTATCCATGTTTGCGGGATTGGATTTTGTTTATTATTTTTTAAATTATTAAACCATTTTTTAGGGGCAATTACAATTTTATTTGGGTTTTGGTTTAGCCAAGCTCCCCACCAACTGAATGAGCTGTTAGCAATGATATTATGTTTACACATACTCATTAAGATTAAATCCTCATAATCTTTATTTTTATCAACAAAAGTTATCGGGAAATTAGATTTTAAATTATTTTGGGTCCACAAAATATCATCGGAGAAAACAAAAATATGAATATCATCATTATTTTTAGATATTTTTTGAATAGCTTTTTGATAATAACCTATTGTACAAACTCCGTGGACCTCATTTGTTTTTTTGTTTTGAACATAATCATTTCTGCGAATATGAATAGAAACTGAATTAGAATTTATTATATCATTTAATAAAGTTTTATTTTCAACTTGGTATGTTTCCCTAATTCTAAATTCTTTTAGAATTATATTTTCCATGTCTTTAAAATATTTCTCGTTTTGCCAATATCCGTCTAAATAAATATCCTTGTTGTTATTTTCCAGAGCTTTTTTATTAAAATATTTTGGTTTTTCTGAAATATAAATTGAATTATTTGCAAAAAATAAATTATGAAAAAAGTATTTCCAATTATTTTTCTTTTTGTATTTTTTTAAATTTTCTATTTCCTTATTGGTTGCAATATTTTCTAAAATATTAAAAATTCCAAGTCCATATTTGCGAGGAGCAGTGTTCCCTTTGATATTATCAAACCAAGAGGTATCGAGCTTCAATTCAGCTTTATTTTTTTCAGCTAAAACCCGCCCAATAGCATATTGGAACATTTGATTTCCTAGACCCCCTTGTAGTTTAGTTATAATCATAAGTTCTTGTTATTTTTAGTTGCTACGATATGTAATCCGAAACACAATATTTCTTCTGAATTTTTATTATTTTTGGATAATCTATTTAGTAAATGTAAAATTATTTTAGTACTAATTTTATTAATGAAATTAGTAGATACTTTTTGATTAGTATATTGTTTTCCATTTTTGGAATTTGCCTAATTTCTTGTGCTAAATATTCAAAATAGTTACCGTTATAATCAATTTCACTAATTATAAAATCATTTTCTTTTAGTATTTTTTCATACCAATATTTACTGTAACCATTAGAAAAATAATAAGGTGCAAAATGAGTTAGAGAACAAAAAGGAGCTGTAATAATTAATTTTCCCCCTGATTTTATAATTCTTGAAAATTCTTTTATTGCCTTTATAGGTTTGGGTAAGTGTTCTAAAACTTCTGTGCACATTAAAGCATCAAAAGAGTTATCTTTCGCTGGAATTTTTGTTATATCTGAAATAATGTTTAATTTTGAATTATCAAAAGAATCAGTTTGCAAACCTTCGTTATTTCCTTTTCCATCATATTTTCCAAAATCTTGACTAGTATAATCAAGATGACTACAAAATTTCTTATATTGTAATTCTCCAGCTCCAGCATCTAAAATACTATTTCCTTGAGGAATTTTTAGTAAAGTTTCTTCAAGCCAGATTTCCCTCGTTTCTTGGTTTTTTGTTCCTACATTAGAATTTATTTTATTTTTTATTTTTTGTAACATAATATATAATTTGTTTATTTCTTAAACCAAAAACAGCCACATCCGTATTTTTGTTCGTTGGATGTCTTTTTATCTGAATTTTGAATAAAATCACCGTTATCTGTTATTAAAGAAAAATCTTTTAATTTAAAATCTTTAAAATATTCTATTATTTGATTATAAGAATAAATTCTGTGTGCATTAAACATAATTTTTGGTTTTCCGATTGGGGTAACAAATAATAAATTTCCTTCTTTAGCTAAAATTCTTTTTAGCTCACTTATTGCTTCGAGGTCTCCATTGGGATTAAGTTCGTCCCCATATCTTCCTAGCCCAATATGCTCAATAGTGTGCATGCAAGACAGAGAACCAATACTATTGTCTGGAAATGGTAGGGAAGTAGCGTTAGCTTTTTTTGAAATTAAATTGCTTAAATTTAATTGTGCCGGGCGAAAATCATAAAATTCTACAGGAATAAAGGCAGAAATAATTGAACAAAAGTGCAGAGTAGAAGAAATATCAATATGTTTTTTTGGATTTGTCTTTTTTAAAATTCTTGTTGCCCAAGCTGGGTGGTAAATATAATGGGCATCAAATTTTGTTGAAGAACTTTTATCATCTAAACAAGGATATTTGTTTTTCCATAATAAGGGAAACCTTTTTTCTTTTAGAGACATCTTTTTAAATTTAAAATACTCATTTATAAAGATAAAAAATAATCTTATTTTCCTGAAAAAAGACAGTATTTTTTGTTTGAGTATTCTTAACATAATATTTTAATAATATCATTTTTTGTAGTTAATTTTAAATTATCATTTTTGGTTTTGATAAAAGATTGCAATTTTTCGATTGTGGGGTAATCATTCTTACCAACAAAACATCTTGCGTCGTCAATGAGAATTATATGATTTTTAGTTGGGTGATTAAAAATGGAGATTAATTCTTTGAAGATAGGTGTGTTTAAATCACCTTTGGCAGTAATGTCTCCAGAGTAATGACCATCTAACCAAAAAATACAGGGCTCATTTACTGTTTCTAATATTTCAGATAGTTTTTCCCCACTATCCCCGTTTATGATTTTAATAGACTCATATCCTTCAAATTTATTTACAGCTTTTTCATATAGAATTGTGTCAAGTTCAATAGAATATATTTTATCAAAAACATTTCTCATTGCATTTACCATTTTCCCTCTGTATGTACCAGTTTCTATTAGGGTTTTGATATTATATTTTTCTGCATATTTTTTAATAGCTTTTTGTTTAATTATATGAGGGGGTGGGGTTGGTTTGTTTTTTATAAGCCATTCTAAAAAAGATAAATTATTCTTAATAAGAATAAGTAATTTACTAGGGAATATAAATTTTATTGTTTTTTTAAATATAGACATAGATTTATTTTTTAATTTGTTTAATTATTGTATCGGTAAAACTTTGGGGGAGAAAGAGTTTGTATTTTTCACTATTTAAAAACTTTTCTATTGCTAGTAAATATTCGTTATATTTTTTTTCATCTATTTTCATTAAGAAATCTAAAAGTTCTCGGTTTGTTTTAAATAAACGCCTATCTATAAAAGTTTTTTTATCTACATAATCACTTATGTTTTCAGCTCCCCAATAAATAGGTATCGTTTTTGCATTAAAACAATCAAATATTTTTTCTGTAATATAACCATTTAGTTTTTGAACATTTTCATAACAAATTACAAATTTATATTTGGATAAAGTTTTTAATTTGTCTTGATTTATTGTGCCTCTGTAGCTTTTATATTTTTTCGTTAAAAATGGGAATAATTTTTCTTTTCTTGTTTGTGGCTCATTCCATCTATATCCAAATAGATCAAATTGGTTATTTAGCTCTTTTTCAAAAAATTTTATTGATTTTCTTCTTTCTCCATATAATTCATTTGGAAAATTAGAAAATTTATTTATAGAAATATTTACAAGAAGTTTTTTTTGAGTGAAATTAACTGTATCCAGAAACTTTTCTTTTTGGGGGTAGGGAAGATGAAATTTAAAAAACTTTTTATTATCAACGAGATCATCTTTCCATGTAAAGATAATAGGGAATTTATTATAGATATTTTTTTTGTAGTTATTAGGACAAATAGAAGGACCTTCCCATAAAAATAAAATCATTTTATTTTTTAAACCAGAATTAATACATTCATTGTAGATATTTCTTTTGTGTTTCCTTTTTATATCTTCTTTTAAACTATTTTCGTCCATAAAGAAAACCCAAGCTGTATTAGATAATGAATTTTGATCAACATTTTTAAACTCAAAACCAATTTTCAACAATTCTTTTTTTAGTAATTTCCAAGGTTTATTAAATCCGTTGAAATCTTTAGTATTAAAGACAACATTATTTTCAAAACCAGGAAAATTTAGTAAAATATTCTGCATAACTTTTTATAAAGGTTTCCAAATGATAACGGAATAACCATCAATAAATAAACTACCCATGTATGTTCTTTGAGTTTTAATTATTTTAATCTTCTTTCCCTTTTCTAATTCTTTTAGATAATCTAAAAAGCCAGAAAGATAATTTCTTTTTTCAAAATATTTAATTGAAAGATAATCTAATAAATTTGTTTCATCTAGTAATTCTGTAATTGGTTCTATATGAATACATAATTTAGGTTTATTTTTTAAAATGTATTTTATAAAAGGTTTAAAATTACTCCCCGTTTGTTCTAAGGCAGCAACTGTATAAATTACAGAATCTTTATCAAGAACAAGGTTTTTGTTGGGATGGAAAAAATCAAATTGTTGGGCGAATAGTTTTGAATCAGACAATTGTTCTGCTATTTTTTTTATTATTTTTTGTGAAGATTTTGCCCAGTCTAAGCCCCAAATATTTGCTTTGGGATTGATTTCTCTTATATTTAATAAATGATGTCCAGTTCCACACCCAAATTCATAAATTGAGTGAGCTCCTCTCATGTATTTGTCAGATAACCAATTAATTATTACAGCTAAAGAATTCTTTTCAAAACTTTTAGATGAAATTTTAATAAATTTTTGATTTATTCTTAAAACATCATATTTAAAATATTTAGGAATAATTTCATCTATTTTGTTATTTTTTGAGAGGTTTTTAAAATTTTCATTCCAACCTTTTTCCCAATGTTTTTGTCTATGTTCCCCAGCATAAACAATAAAATCTTTTAATAAAGTCTGAAAGATTATTTTCAAACAACCATCTCTTTCCGATGAGGAAAGGTCATAATAACTAAAATTATAATCTGTTATTTTGTTCTTAACATAAGGACTTAATTTTTCTCCAAACATCTTTTCAAAATCAGAAGGAATTAATTTTATTTTTTTAGAAATTCGTTTTTTCATAGAGATAGTTTGAAGTTAAATAATTTTAAGCCAATTATCTAATGATATGTTAATTATTCCAGCATAATTTGTTTTTTCGATTTCCAATAAATTATTCTCTATCCATTCAGACACATTTTCTATTGTGGTTTTGTAGGTTATTGATGGTTTAAAACCAAATTCATCATTAAAAAGAGAACAATCTATTTGCAAGTTTCGTAAGTCTCCTATGTCTTTCATTGGAGAAATTTTACAATTAACGACTTCTTGTATTCCTTCACCAAATTGTTTTTTGGATAGATTATAATGTCCTATATTATAGATTAAATTATTCCAGATAGGTTTTTCAATTGTATGGAAATACCCATCAACAAGATCTCTGACATCAATAGCAGCTCTATACGCATCTAATTCAGATATTCTTAGGACTCCTTTCGCGATGGCACAGTAAGTAAAATGATTAGGAAGTAATGACAACCTCATTCTTGGAGCTACGCCACAAACAGTGGCTGGTCTAAATATAATGATTTTGAAATTAGGACTTTTTTTGACCTTATCTTTTATATAATTTTCCATCTTTAATTTATACAGACAATATTTATCTGTTGGCTCGGGAAGAGGATCTTTTTCTGTCATTAATTTTATTTCTTTTTGGTTCCCATATAAACTAGAAGAAGAATTATAAATTACAGGAATATTTAATTGTTCACAAATATCAATTACTTTTTTTGATGCAGTATAATTAATATCTTCTGTATATTGTGGATTATGTTCACAAGCATATACACTACTTAATTCACTAAAATGTAAAACATAATTGGGGTTAAAATCTTTAATAGATTTGTTTAATAATTCGGTATTTCTTATATCCCCCATTATGAATTTCCCTTTAGCGTCAATTTGTTTAGTGTTTAAAATTTCATCTAGAATTTTTTTGTGATTTTGTTCATAAATAAGAGAATCATACATCAACACATCATGCCCTTTTTGAAGAGCTTTTTTAGCAAACATAGACCCAATATATCCCAGCCCTCCTGTTATAAAAAATTTGTATTTCATAATTTTATTATTTTAATTATTATATAATTCTAATTGCCAATTAATCGTTTTTTTGAGTCCTTTATCTAAAGGAATGTATTTATTTTTGTGAAATTCTTTTTCTATTTTTGACATATCTAAAAAAACGTCTTCAGGAGCCCCTTGTATAGTGTTTGTAGAACTTTTTGGGAAAATCACAGGGACATTTAATATAAACCCTATTTTTTTTGCAAGTTCACCTATAGTAGTTTTTGACTTACCCCCTACATTATAAATTGGATCTTTTCCTGAAAATAAGATTCCCCACATAATTTCTATGGCGTCTGAGACATAACAGTAAGTTCTTTTAGCTTTCCCTTCATCTAGTAATTCTATTTTACCATCAATAGCTTTTTTAATAAAAGAATTAATGACTCGGGAATCATTTTTTTTAGTACCAGGACCGTAAGCTAATGACAATCTTGCTGATTTAGCTTCAATTCCTAAATTGTAATAAGCCTTACAAATAGCTTCTCCACATCGTTTTGCTTCTATATAACAAGATCTAGGATGAGTGGTATTTGTTGTTCCAATGTCAGTTTCTTTATAAGGTAGATTAGGTGATCCACTATATACTTCACTTGAACTTACAAATAAAAACTTTCCGTTAATAGATAGTTTTTCAAACAAATTATATGTGGTTAGAGTATTAAGTTTTAAAGTTTTAACTGGGTCTTTCATAAATAATCCTGGTTGCCCATATCCTGCAGCATGAATAATATAATCCGCAGAGGGTAATTCTTTGCAAAAATCAATATTTGTTAAATCACCTTTATATATATCAGCATTATTAAAATTTAAGAAGCTTTTTAAATGGTCAGAAGACTCATTTTGCATAACAGCAATCACTTTTATTTTTCCGGGGTTTTTATCATTTAAAATTTTTAAACAAGCTAAAAAATAAGTTCCAATTAATCCAGAGGCTCCTGTTATCATGATTGATTTACCTAATAATTCTGTAAAATCAATTTTTTTACATGTATCTTTTGCGTCATTTTCTATTATTTTTGTGAGTTTATCCATAAATTAATTTTTTTATCCTTGTTTCAATGTTTTTAATTGTTAAATTGATTGATTTGTCATGTTCTTTTGCTGTTCCATATTTTCTTAAAAATTTACATGGAACACCTATAAAATCTATGGTGATTGGTTTGGGTTTTAATGTTTTGATAATTTCTGCTACAAGTTGTCCTTCATAGTAAGGTTCACAAAGAAAAATTTTACCAGATTCACAATTGTTTTTCAAAGTATTTTTATCAAAAGGATATATAGTTGTGTAGTATAAAATAGTAACATCTAAATTCTTACAAGCCTCAATAACCTTATCTAGTAAAGGACCCACTGCTATTATTGTTGCTTTTTTGCCTTTTTTGATTATTTTTGCTTTTCCAAATTTTACAGGGAAATCAAAATTATTTGAATTTTCACTTAGTCTATAGTAAGTAGGGTGTCCATTATCATATGATTGATTAAAAAGAATATCAAACTCTTTTGCTGTTCCAGGAATAATTATTTCCATTTCTGGTAAATTCATTAATTCTCCTATGTCTCCTGGACAGTGGTGAGAACATCCCAAGGCGGCATAGTCATAAGAAGCTCCGACACTAACGAAATTGCCACCTAGTTTTTGGTAGCAGAAATCTAATTTTAGTTGTTCCAAGCTTCTTTCTATCAAAAAAGGAGCAATGGTATGCACAATAGGAATTAAGTTACATGTTGCTAGTCCGGCTGCCATTCCTATAGTGGATTGTTCTAAAATTCCAATATTATAAACACGATCAGGAAAATCTTTGAAAGATTTTCTGAAATTGAATATACCAATATCTCCTAATAATAAAATTACGTCTTTGTTGTTTTCTAGAATATTTTCTACAGTTTTTACAAATTGTTTTCTCATTTTTTTAAGTAATTTTTTCCAAAATTAATTTTAATTCATCTGAGTTTGGTGATTTGTGATGCCATTCAGGATTATTTTCCATAATTTTAATACCATTTCCTTTAATTGTTTCTGCTATAATCATCATTGGCTTTTTGTTGTGTTTTTGAGAAAGAGCATTATAAATTTCTTCGTGATTATGTCCGTTAATAGTTATAGTTTCCCAACCGAATGATTTGAATTTAGTAGATAAATTGTCTATTTTTAAAGCTCTATCTGTTGAATGGTTGTGGTCTATTATACAGGTTAAATTAGATAGATTATGGTGTGAGGCGAGTAATGATGATTCCCAAATTGTTCCTTCGTTACATTCACCGTCACCTATAATTACAAAAACTTTATTTTTTAATTTTTTAATTTTTAAACCCAAGGCTATCCCTATAGCAAGAGGTAGTCCATGACCCAATGATCCTGTAGATGCTTCTATTCCAGGAATTTTATTTCGGTCAGGGTGTCCTCCTAAGATACTTCCAAATTTTCCAAAGTTTTTGAATTCTGAAAAAGAAAAAAAGTTTTTATTAGCCAAAATAGAATAAAGTCCTAAAGAAGCATGCCCCTTACTTAATATAAAGATATCTCGGTAAATATCTTTAGGTTTATTCGGATTTATTTTAATTATTTTATTATAAAGAACCCAAAGAATGTCTAAGATTGAAAGAGTGCTTGGAATGTGACCTTCTTTAGATTCATGTGAAGATTTAACAATAATTTTTTTTAATTCAGTAATATCTTTTTTCATAAAATTGAAATAATAATTTTTTTAATATAATTTTATTTAGTAGGGCATATCTCCCACTTAGCATTACTGAATACACAACTTAATTGGTTTGCCATACTTCTGTATGGAGCCATTGTTGAACCATTTTCTATTATTGTAAAGCGCATAATATTGTCGTGTAAATCAATGTTTCTGACACCTCTTATGTGGGCTGATATTCCTACTAAATAATCATCCGGGATTAAAAAGTTTTCATTTATTAAGGTAGATGTTGTGTAATGTCCTTTTTTTAGAGTCAGAAACTTTTTATTAAAAGAATCTGATAAGTTGGTAAAAGTTATATTTACCCCAGCTAAGTTTTTTAAAAAGATACTAATTTCTGCTGTGTTTATATCTTTGTTTACATCAAATTTTAACCAAATTTTGAATTTTTCATTTACATTTATATTATCTATAATTTCTTCATTATCGTTTGTAACCCAAACTTTTGTGAAAGCAATTTCTTTGTCTTTATCCGCCCCCAGATTATTAATTTCTTTAGTGTTGGTATTTTTTTCTAAATATTTACTTATGATTTCTTTTGTCTCTCCGATCATTTTTATTTTACCTTCTTCAAGAAGAATACATCTTTTGCAGAGTTTTTGGACAGCAATTAGATTATGACTAACAAATAGAATTGTTCGTCCACCTTTTGTAGTCACCTCATCCATTTTGCCGAGGCATTTTTTTTGGAATTCTGCATCTCCAACAGCCAGAACTTCATCTACTAAAAGTATGTCAGGTTCCATATGAGCGGCAACTGAAAAACCAAGACGAACTAACATCCCTGAAGAATATCTTTTAACAGGAGTATCAATAAATTTTCTAACTCCTGAGAATTCTACGATAGCATCAAATTTATCAGCTATTTCTTTTTTTGTCATTCCTAGTATTGCTCCATTGAGAAAAATATTTTCTCGTCCAGTTAACTCGGAGTGAAAACCTGTTCCAACTTCAAGAAGGGAAGCCACTTTCCCGTGCATTTTAATTTCGCCTGTTGTTGGTGGAGTAATTCCCGTAAGAATTTTAAGTAGGGTAGATTTTCCCGCTCCGTTGGCTCCGATTATTCCAATTGCTTCGCCTTTTTGCACCTCAAAATTAATATCTTTTAATGCCCAAAAAACTTCATTAGTAGTTCTCCCAGTAATTTTACCAACTTTCTTTTTTAAAAAAGCAAAAGGTTTTTTGGCTATGTTGGTTAATACATCACGCATAGCAATATAACCTCCTTGTTCATGAGTGATGTTGTATTTTTTTGAGATGTTCTTAGCGCTTATTATTGGTTTCATAATGTATAGTCTATAAAATTATAGTTTACACTATATTGTGATGAAAATAAACTATTCGCGCCTGAAATCCTAGAGTATGGTTAGTTGGTCACAGACTATCTATACTACGGATATATTGCACTTGAAATGTTAATTTAACTCGTTGTTTTTTGTCTAGTTTTATGATAAAAGTATTGTAGAAAAGTTAAAATATAAATGATTAAAAAGATTGTTTTTATTTTTTGACAGTTAAAAATTAAAAAAAATAAATCCAAAAAAAGGAGAAAAAAATGAAAAAGAAGATTTTACTTATAGATCCTCCCTTTCAAAAATTTATGGGTTTTTCAAAGGCCGGAATTCCGCTTGGACTATTATTTTTAGCTGGAAAGTTGAAAAAAATGGGCCATGAAGTTGAAGTTCTTGATTCGGATTATAACCCTAAGGGGAATCCTTATCCTTTTATGACTAAGATTGGTCATTATGATGAGTATCTTAATAGTTTAAATAATGGGAGTCATTCTATCTGGGAAAGTATTTCTTCTCAAATTGAAGAGTCAAAACCAGATGTGGTTGGTGTTTCTTTTATCTCTACTAAATTAAGAAGTGGTTTGCGAGTGGCGCAAATCGCAAAAGAAATGGGTGTTAAAAGAATTGTTGCTGGAGGTCCCCATGTAACAATTCGACCAAGTGATGTAATAAAGGAAGGTAGCCCTGTTGATTATGCTATTGTTGGAGAAGCTGAAGAACAGATGGAAGTTTTTGATGGTACTCCCAAGACTAGAATTATAAGGGCGAATAGAATCCAAAACTTAGATTTATTGCCGTGGATGGCGAGAGAAAGTCTCATTGGAATTGAGAACTATAAACCTTCTGACCTTGGCTTTATGATGACTTCTAGGGGTTGTCCAGGATCTTGTAATTTTTGTTGTTCAGAAAAACTCTGGGGGAAGAGAGTTAGGTTCAGAAATATTAGTGATGTTATCGCTGAAATGGATGATACTAACAGAAGATATGGTACTCAGAAATTTTATCTGACTGATGATACTTTTACTCTAAACAAAAAAAGAGTTTTGGAATTTACCAAAGGTATTCGTGATAAAGGATATGAATGGGGTTGTTTGACTAGGGTAGATAGATTAAATGAAGTAATTCTTAAACAAATGGTAGAGTCTGGTTGCTGTATGATTAAACTGGGGATTGAGAGTGGTAGCCAGAAGGTGCTAGACTTGATGAACAAAAGAACAAATCTTGATCAAGCAAGAAATGCTGCAAAATTGCTTAATAGCTTTTCTGTACCCTGGATGGCTTATGTAATGGTTGGAGTCCCTGGTGAAACTTCCATAGATGCTGATGCTACTATGAGGTTTATTGATGAAATCAAACCAACTTATGTTAGCGCTGCGATTTATACTCCTTACATTGGAACAGGATTTTATAAAAATAGTATTGATTTTTCCAGAGTCAGTTTTTTAAAAGACAGAGAAGGGAGAGATCATGCAATTGAAGAAGCAAATCATCATAGTTTAAAGGTTATAGCAGGAGATGTTTCTCGTGAGAAAATTATTGAATTTATGGAATTTGCAGATAAATATAATCTGGTTTCTAAAAAAGGTTAGTTTTTTATGTTATTTTTACTGTCTTGGAGAACTCATAGAAATTGAGTTCTCCAAGAAAGAGTGAGGTTGGTTTGACCAATTTCACTCTTTTTGTTTGTATATCCATTTCATTTGTTGCATTCGTATTATTTGTATATTTACTTCTATACTATATCTGCAAAATAACGTTCGGTTTTTTTGAAGAAGTAAAAGCCGACTAATAATAGTATTAAGCAAGCTATTCCTGAGATCGCAAGAAGCTCCCAATTTATTGGAGCGTTCCCCAAAAGAGCGGCACGAGAGGCTTTGATTACTCCAGTCATAGGATTTAAAGCTAAAAGCCATGAATATTTTCCCACAATACTGGCTGGATAAATTACCGGAGTTATAAACATCATCATTGAAATAAAGAAAGGTAATACATAACGAACATCGCGGTACTTAACATTAATAGAAGCTAGAAATAAACCACCGCCGACAGAAGCCATGAAAGTAATTAATAGAAGTAGTGGAATAATTAAAAGACCAATTAAGTTGGGTGTATATTGGTAATAAATCATCATTCCAACTAAAATAGTAGACGCAATAAAAAAATCAACAAATTTTGTAACAGTAGAAGAAATCGGCAAAATTATACGGGGAAAATATACTTTTGTGATTATTCCTTTATTAGATATTAAACAATTACTAACATCGGTTAAAGAAGCGGAAAAAAATTGCCAAAATAAAAGTCCTGAGTAAACAAAGATTGGGTAGGGAATTCCGTCAGATGGCATTTTTGCGAATCCTCCAAAAAATATAGTGAAAACCACCATAGTCATAAAAGGTTGGAAGAGTGCCCATAAAATTCCAATAGCCGTTTGTTTATAACGAACTTTAATATCTCTCCAAGTTAGGAAATATAACAATTCTTTATATTGCCAGATTTCTCTGAAATCGTTCCAATTGAAAGTTTTTTTTGGTTTGATTATAGTTAACATACTAATAGGCGAATGTCACGAATAATATGAATTATATACTAATGACATAAATAATGAAACTGTAATTTGATTAATATTTTCTTTTTAATTCTGGCATGTATTTAATACCTATCATACTAATTTATCCATATTTTTACAATTAAAGGATTACAGCGCTTGGAGCGCTGTAAAGTAATTAAATGATATTTTTGTTAATTTAGGGTTTTTAATTTATACTTATAGGGTATGCAGAAAAAGAAATTTTTAATCATAATTACTATTTTAATTTGGCTTATCTTTCTAATGGATTTTATTGCTCAAATTTATTTTCTATATTGGCGATTTTGGTGGACTGATATTTGGATGCATTTTATAGGAGGTTTCTGGGTAGCTTTAACAGGATATTATATTTTTTATTTTTCTCGTTTTAAACAAAAATTTGAAAAAATAATTCAAAAATATTCATTTTTAGTAATTTCTTTGTTTTTTGTTCTAGGAGTTGGGATTTTATGGGAGCTTTTTGAGTTAGTTTTTGCCTTTCCCCTAAGGCATGGATATTTATTTGATACTATTCTTGATTTGCTTATGGATATATTAGGGTGGTTTGTTGCTTATATTTTTGTTTTGAAAAAAATAGATAAAATACGAGTTGCAGAAAGTAAAGACTAGCTAAAGGTCTAAATTAAAATATATAATATGGATGAAAATAAAATACAAAAAGAATCACTCTCTTATATAAAAAGTCATAAAAAAGATCTTTTAGATTTTTTTACACAATCAGAAACGAATGTTTTTGAAACAAAAACTAATTTTTTTATGGCAGGATCTCCTGGTGCTGGTAAAACTGAATTTGTAAAAAAATTAAGAATTATTGAAGATAAAGATACAATTAAGCCTTTACACATTGACGCTGATACAATAAGAACTGAGTTTTTAAAAGAATTTTATACACCAACTAATATTGAGAAAAATATTCATGGGAATGCTCAATTTTTACAAGAAGCAGCTACTAAAGGGATTGAGATTTTATTAGATTATTGTTTTAAGAAAAAAGTTTTATTTATTCTAGATGTTACAATGGGCGGGGAATTTAAGACAATAGAGAAAAATATAATGAGATGTTTAAGTAAAGATATAGAACCTGTTATATTTTATTTATATCAAGATCCTTTGCTTGCTTGGGATTATACGAAAAAGAGGGAAAAAATAGAAGGTAGAAATATATTAAAAAATAATTTTATTCAGCAATTTTTTAAATCTAGAGAAAACGTTAATTTGATAAAACAAAAATATAAAGAAAAAGTAATTCTTAATTTAGTTATAAAAAATTTCTTAAATCAAACTGAAAAGTATTATCCAAATATTCAAAATGTTGATTTCTATGTAAAAGATGATTATAATGAAGATAAGTTAAATAGAGAATTAAAGTAATATGAAGTCAATTAAAAACTTTTTTGTAAAAGAAAAAACGAAAGACAAAGCTTTTCGCTGGTCTTCTATTTCTTCTAAAAGTCAAAAGAAAATAATAAAAAATGCTACTTCAGGGTCAAATGAATTGCAAAGAGATCTCTATAAAAAAGCCAAGTTATTATCATAATTAAAAAATTAAAACGTAGAAAGTAGAAAGTAAAAGTATTATTCCTAGAAAAATTTGTAAAGCAAACTTTTCTATCTAATACTTAATACATAATACTTAATACTTAACTTATGGATGAAAAAGGAATTATTTTAAAACCAAAATTATGTATTTCAGGAGCCGCTGAGACGACTCATCTTACTCCTGATGCTGTTGTTAAAACAGAAGAATTAGGAAGAGAAATCGCACGACAGGGAGGTATTGTTGTAACAGGAGCAACTACAGGGTTGCCGTTATGGGGAGCCAAAGGAGCTAAAAGTGAAGGAGGCTTTTCTATTGGATTTTCTCCTGCAGATACTGAAGCAGAGCATTTGGGTTTTTATAAATTACCAACAGAGTATATGGATTTGATTATTTATACAGGCTTTGGTTATCCAGGAAGAGATTTAATTTTAACAAAATCTGTTGATGCTGTTTTTATTACAGCAGGAAGAGTGGGGACTATTCATGAATTTACTATTGCTTTTGAAGATAAAAAGCCAATGGGTATTTTAAAAGGAGATTGGGCAACTGATGAAATTATTGAAATGATTTTAGAAAAAGCTCATCGCCCTAATGACAAAATAGTCTTTGATGAAGATCCTAAAATATTAGTAGAAAAGGTATTAGCTTTGGTAGCTAAAGATAAAGAAGAAGTATATAAAAATTATAATAAGGTGAATTTAGAGAAAGCAGAAAGACCTAAAAAAGAGGAAAAACCTCTTTTAGATATTTAGTAATTTTTAATTAATTATTAATAAAAGAGCGATGAGCTTTAGCTCATCGCTCTTTTATTTTATTTAGGTGCTTCTTGAAGTTTTTTAAGGGTAGATTTAATGTGTCGGCGAGCCTCTGCTGTTTTTGCAATGTCTAACCATTTTTTTGTAGGTGTAATAGTTTTCTTAGTCATAATATCTACGATATCACCATTTTTTAGTTTAGTATCTAATGAAACTAATTTTCCATGAACCTTTGCACCGTGCATATGATTTCCAACATCTGAATGAATAGCAAAAGCAAAATCTATTGGACTAGAATCTGTTGGTAAATCAATAACATCTCCTTTGGGTGTAAACACAAAAACTCTATGTTCAAAAAAATCTTTTTTTAATTCTGAAATAAATTCTTGTGATTCTGTTTCGTTTGGGTGGTCAGCTAAATTTTTTATCCACTCTGGAGCAGTGTTAGGATTCTCTGGTTTTTTATTTTTATTATCTAATTTATTTATATTAGATAATAACCTTTTAATCCACATCTTAGGATCATCAGTTTCTTTATAAACAACCTTATCTTTATAAGATAGGTGAGAGGCAATTCCATACTCAGCTTCTTTGTGCATTTCTGCTGTTCGTAATTGTATTTCAACAACATTACCAAATCGGGTAAATACTGTGGTGTGTAAGCTTTGGTAGCCGTTAGGTTTAGGGAAAGCAATATAATCTTTAATTCTTCCAGGCATAGGTCTTCTGAAATCATGTATTATTCCTAGTACCTTATAACAATCATTTTTAGTAGGAACTATAATCCTTAAGGCTGCAATATCATAAATTTTATCAATATCCCAGTGCTTTCTTTCTAGTTTTCTGTATAAACTATACATTCCTTTTATACGGGAATTACTATGAATATTTGTTATACCTTCTCTGGCTAATCGTTTTTTGATTGAACGATCTATTTTTTTAAGAGATATAATACTATCTTTTGTTTCTTCTCTTACTATTTCTTCAACTTTTTTATATTCATTAGGGTAAACATAAGGAAAAGATAAGTCTTCAAGTTGGCGATTTAAAACTCCAATTCCTAGGCGGTAAGCTAGAGGAGCAAATATTTCTAATGTCTCTGTTGCAATTCTTAGTTGTTTTTCTTTAGGAACATAATCAAGAGTTTTCATATTATGGACTCTGTCAGCAAATTTTATTATTAGAACTCTGATGTCTTGAGAAGATGCCATGAATAATTTTCTAAGACTTTCAGTATGTCTTTTTAATCCTTGAAATCTAATTTTTCCTAATTTAGTAACTCCTTCTACTAAAAGAGAGATATCTTCACCAAATTTTTCTTTTAATTCTTTTTCTGTGGTAATCCCATCTTCTACTACATCATGTAGAAGTCCAGCTGAAATTACAGTGGCTCCCATTCCTAATTCAGCTAGAATTTTTCCTGTTTCATAAACATGATTAAAATAAGGTTCGCCAGAATATCTTTTTTGACCAGAGTGGGCGTTTACAGCAAAATTAAAAGCCTCTTCAATCAATTTTTCGTCTTTTTTTGAAGGGTTGTCTATATAAGAAGTAATATCTTTGACTGTTTTCATCTTATGTATAAAATAACCTTTTTTTGACTAAAAGTAAAATTAAAATACGAACTTTATTTATTAATAGAGGTAGGTTGAAAACTCCTATTTTTAATATATAATTGTGATTATGACTACCTCAAAAAAATTAGATAAGAAAGAAAGCTCTAAACTTACAGTTGGGCAAGGAGGGCATTTACATTTATTAACACAAACTATTAAAAGATTTTCTGATATTTTTTCTAAAATGGGGTTTGAGATTGCGAGTGGACCAGAAATAGAAGATGAATATTATAATTTTGATGCTTTAAATTTTCCAAAAAATCATCCTTCTAGAGATATGCAGGATACTTTTTGGCTGAAACCCGAAAATCTTAAAAAACTTTTAAGAACTCAAACTTCTGATGTACAAATTCGTTATATGGAAGAAAACCAAGCTCCTTTTGCCATTATTGTCCCTGGGAAAGTTTTTAGAAATGAAGCCACGGACGCTACTCATGACGCTCAATTTCATCAATGTGAAGGGTTGGTTGTAGGGGAGAATATTACCTTAGCAAATTTAAAAGGAACTTTGGAGAATATCCTTCAAGAGTTTTTTGGAAAAGATGTTGTTATTAGACTTCGTCCTGGGTATTTTCCTTTTGTAGAGCCAGGATTGGAAGTGGACATGGTTTGCTTTAAGTGTGAGGGGAAGGGCTGCCCGTCTTGTTCACATAGTGGTTGGATTGAAATTTTAGGAGCAGGAATGGTACATCCCAATGTCTTAAATGCTGGCGGAATTGATTCAAGAAAATATCAAGGTTTTGCTTTTGGTATTGGTATTGATAGGGTTATAATGCTCAAGTATGGGATAGATGATATTAGACGACTTTATTCAGGAGATTTGAGATTAGTTAATCAGTTTTAATTAAATGAAAAAATATCAAGAACAAGTTAATAAATGGTTTGAAGAAAAAGGTTGGGGTTATTGGGAACCATTGGCTATTACAGCTAGGTTGTTTGAAGAATGTGGTGAGTTTGCTAGAGAAGTTAATCATATTTACGGCCCTAAAAAGAAAAAATTAGAAGAAAAAAAGAAAGATATTGAAGATGAGATGGGAGATATAATTTATACTTTAATTTGTTTTGCTAATTCTCACGGTATAGATTTGGGAGAAGCGGTTCAAAAAAGCATAGACAAGGTTGCCGATAGGGATAAGGATAGATATAAAAAATAATATGAAATTTAATAATAAAACCAGGGTTTATATAGACGCGGCAAATTTGTATAGAGGGTCAAAGTCTCTTGATTGGAAGTTTGATTATAAAAACTTTTACATCTGGCTTTTTGAAAATTTTAAAACAGAAGAAATTTATTTTTTTATTGGGTTTGTTGAAGAACAAAAAAAGTTATATAGTTCTTTAGAAGAAATCGGGTATAAAATTATTTTTAAGAAAACTTTAAAATCTAAAGGAAAAATAAAAGGCAATTGTGATGCAGAATTAGTTTTAAAAGCAGTAACTGACATTTTTAGAGAAGATTTTAGTGATTTCGTTTTAGTATCTAGTGATGGAGATTTTGCTTGTTTATTAGAATTTGCTAAAGATGAAAATAAAGAGATTAAAGTGATATCTCCATCAAAAAAGCTTTCTTATTTAGTTAGACGATTGCCCTATGAGATTACTTATTTAAACAGTTTAAGGAAGAAACTAGACAAAAAGAAAAGGCCCCTAAATGGAAACTAACTACCACCGGGTCCTTTTCATGGTTATATTAATATAATAACATTAGTTAAAAAAAAAGCAATAAAAAATAAATGAAATTTTCATACAAATGGTTAAAAGAATATTTTGAGGAACCTCTGCCAGAGATTAAAGATTTGGTGGAGATTTTGACATTTCATTCTTTTGAAGTAGAAGGGGTAGAAGATAATTTAATTGATATAGATGTTTTACCTAATCGTTCCCACGATTGTTTTTGTTATCAAGGGATAGCTAGAGAGATTTCAGTTTTAACTTCTTTGAAGTTAAGGGAAGAAGATAAAAAAGAGATTTTTGAAAAAAATTTAAAATCTTCAGATCATATTTCTTTAAGTGTTAAAGATACTAATTTAGTTTTTAGGGCAACAAAAAGATTAGTTCAAAATGTAAAAATTGGGCAATCACCAGATTGGTTAAGGGAGAAACTTGAGTCTATTGGGCAGAAATCTATAAATAATGTAGTTGATATTACAAATTATGTAATGTGGGAAACAGGTCAACCTGTACACGCTTTTGATTTTGATAAAGTTGCAGGAGATGGACTAAAAGAAATTAGTATTAGAAACGCTAAAAATGGAGAAAAAATAAACACTCTAGATGGCGGGGAGTATGAATTAGATGAAAATATATTAGTGATTAGTGATAGTGAAAAAGCTTTGGATATTGCTGGGGTAAAAGGAGGCTTAGCTTCAGGAATTGATGAGAATACTCAAAATATTATTTTATCTGTTTGTAATTTTAATCAGGGTAATATTAGAGAAACTTCAAAAAGATTAGGTTTAAGGACAGATGCTTCTGTGCGTTTTGAAAATGGGATTTCACCAGAAAAAGTTGAAGAAGCTATGAATAGATTGTCAGAATTAGTTGTTGATTTAACAGGAGGAAAAACATCAGAAGATATCCTAGATGTTTATCCTAGAAAAGCTAATTTATATAAAGTAGGTATCTCTACTCAAGAAGTAAATAGGTTATTAGGAGTAGATTTATTAGATGATGATATAGAAAATATTTTAAATAAACTTGATTTTAAGTTTGAAATAATTAATCCGATTGAAAAAGTTTTAGAACTAGCGATGTCTCTTGAAAATAAGCCATATAAATACGGAGCAAGTGTTTCTTATGATTCTCCAGAATCTTTTGACTGTTCATCTTTCACTGCTTATCTTTTCGCTCAGGCAGGAATAGCTATTCCAAGGATTTCTGTTGATCAGTATTTTTGGGGAGAAGAAATTTCGGAAAATGATTTGCAGGCTGGAGATCTTGTATTTTCAAATACTAAAGACGGAAAGATTTATTATGAAACCCTAGATTTTTTAAAAGGAAGCAAGGTGGAAGAAGGGGTTGATCATGTCGGTGTATATTTAGGAGGCGGGAAAATAATTCATTCTTCTAGAAAAAACGGAGGACCAGGGAAAGTTAAAATTGAGGAATTAAAAGGAGCCGTTCAATTTAAGAATATTATAGGATATAGAAGAATCTCTAACAATCACGAAAGATTTGTTATTGAGATTCCTCACGAGAGATTAGATTTAAGAATTAAAGAAGATTTAGTTGAAGAGATTGGAAGAATTTATGGTTATAGAAATATTGAATCAAAATTTGTTTCAAGAGTTTTTGAACCTAAGATAAATAAAACTTTTTATTATATTAATAAAATTAAAGATATTTTAGTAGATGAAGGTTTTTCTGAAGTTTCTACATATACCTTTGGAGATAAAGGGGTTGTAGAAGTGCAAAAACCTCTAGCTTCTAATTTAGGATTTTTGAGAATTAATTTAAAAGATGGACTTGAAAAATCTTTAGATTTAAATGAAAAAAATGCACCAGTATTAGGGTTGGATGAAATTAAAATTTTTGAAATAGGAAAAGTTTTTCCTAGTATTGATGGGGAATATAATGTTTTAGCAATTGGGGCTAGGGTTGTTAAAAAAGATAAACAATCTGATTCTGTGAGAGACGAGATAATTCAAAATATTATAACTATTTTAAATAAAGAATTAGACTTAGTACCCGGGCTACTAAGTGATCCTAGTTCCAAGGACGGACAAGGTGGGGTTTTTGAGGTTAATTTAGACGAGATGATTGAAAAATTGCCTGAACCAAAATCTTATGGAGATGTTTTTATGAATAAGCCTAATTTAGGTATTAATGTTCATAACGATATTAATGTTGAAGGAGTTGTTGAAGTTTCTAAATTTAAGAGTATTTCAGCTTATCCTTTTATGTTAAGAGATATTGCTGTTTTTGTACCAAATGAATTTGATGAAGATGATTTATTAAAAATAATAAAAGAAAATGCAGGGGATTTGTTGGTGCAGACAAAATTGTTTGATACTTATAGTCCTGAGGAGGAAAATAAAACTTCTTATGCTTTTAATTTAGTTTTTCAGTCTCAAGAAAAAACATTAACTGACGAAGAGATAAATAAAGTAATGGATAAAATCACAGCAGAGATTGAATTAAAGGGTTGGGAAGTAAGATAAAAATTTCTGAGAGAATTTATCTGTTGATAATTTAATATAGACATGAGACTATAAAGAAAGTCGAAGTAAATTTAATAAATTTAATATCTAAATTGTATATGAAAAAATATTTATTAGCGTCCACCTTATTTATTTTTGTTGTTCTTCCTGTATTTGCGTTTACAGTTGAGCCGCTTATTACTGAACCTTCACATCAATGGAAGGCGTCTGTTGATGGTAGGTATGTAGCTTATTCTGATTTTAGTACCGGATTTCATGAAAATTATTTATATGATTTTTATACAGGATCAAGTAAAAAGATTTCGGATATGGGGAATGTAGGGAAACCTAGTATAAATAAAAACTATGTTGTTTGGGATCATAATGGAGATATATACCTCTATGACATACGAAAGGAAGTTATAGTTAATCTTACGAACGATTCTATTTCTCAATATAGTCCTGTAATATATGGAAATAGAATTGCATGGATAGATAATTCTGTTCCTGAAAATAAAGGAGATGTTGTTGTTTATAATATAAAAACAGAAGAAAAAACTCAAATTACTAATGATCTTGGTGGTCAAAGTAGTGTTGATATTTATAATAATAAAATAGTGTGGGCAGACAGTCGAGCAGGTAATCATAATATTGATGTTTACATGTATGATTTGGCTAAAAAGATAGAGGTTCAAATTACATCAGCTTTAGAAAATCAAACAGCTCCTAAAATTTATAAAAATAAAATAGTTTGGCATGATTTTAGAAATCGAGGGAATGGAACAGATGCTGATATTTATTACTACGATCTACTTACAGAAACAGAACACGAAGTCAGTACATCAATTGATTATGAAGGAACTCCGGTTGTATACGGTGATAATATTGCTTATGTTAATTTTTCTAGCACACAGTCTGATATATTTCTATATAATATTAAATCAGCCTTAACAACAAGGATTACTTATCATTTTACAACACAGTCTCAGCCGACCATAGATAAGGATAAAATTATTTGGTCAGATTATAGAAATGGTGAGCCTGATTTGTATATGACCAAAATTTAAAATAAGGTATTTTATAGAAAAGTTAAAACTTTAGCTATATTTTGTGTAGATGACGTTTTTAAGATAAAATTATATGAAGCAAGCATATAAT
>JAGLSI010000019.1 GCA_023135835.1 Minisyncoccota bacterium | reverse complement strand
AAATTATTTTACTCCTTTATGAAAAAAAATCAAGGTATTTCTCTTTTAAATAAAAATAAATTAAGTAGTGGCGTAATGGACATCGCGGCCGGTGGGGGAGGATTGGGTGATTTTTTGTTCTTCTTCTAATTCATTTAAGTATTTTAGTGCTGTGCTTTTTGATATGTCTAATAAATCTTCTATGTCTTGGCGAGTAACTCCTTCTTTTCTTTCTTCTATACTGCAGTTAGCTAGAGCTTTTTGATGAGCCTTTTCTTTTTGTATATATTCCAGTATTTTTTCTTTTCTTTCTTCGGTTCTTTGCAAAATGCTTTCTTTGGTTTTGGTCTGCATTTTTTCTAATTCAGTATCGTCCATTTCTTCAAAAGAACTTATTTGTGATTGAGAATTTTTGGAAGAATTATTTTTTCCAATTATGTAACCGATGATTAGAGCGATTATTATATAAATTAAATTCATTTTATTTGTGTAATTATGACTAAAAGTATTAAAAACCAGTGTATTTTATGCTGTTTAGTGTTGTTTAGAGGTCGCATCTCAGCACTAACAGTACAATACGAACTAATAAAGATTATGATTCTGCTAGTTAAGGGGTCAGACTTCTTTAAATTATATCACTAATTTTATTAGTGAGATATAGATATGGAATTTTTTATACACAATATTATTTTAATTTTTTAAAATATGTTATATAATTAAAGAAGTTTAAAGTCTGTAAAGTCCAAAGTCAGAAAAATTTTAACTTTTAACTAATTTATTATGTTTAATTATAAAAACAAGAATAAAGGACTTATTAAATGGATCTTTTTAATAATTATAGCCATAATTATTTTGAGCTATCTTGGTTTTGATTTAAGATCAATTGTAGAAGCAGACGGAACCCAAAATAACTTAAATTATGTCTGGGGTGGGGTAGTAATGGTTTGGGATAATTATTTAGCCAATCCTGTTTTGTATTTTTGGCAAAATATTTTTCTTGATTTAATTTGGTCAGCCTTTGTTGAAAATATGGAAAATATAAATGGAGGAGGTTCTATTATAAATCCTGAACTAGCTCCTGAAACTTTTTAAAAATTAATAGGGAATTGATATTAAAATAATAATCAAAATGGAAAAATTTTTAATAATATTTTTAGTTTTATTTGCTCTTTTATTATATGCAACAACTGTGCATATTCAGGATGTATTTGATGATGAATTACTCATAGAAAATACACATATTCAAATTTAAAACTTTTAGATTATCTTTTAACCCTAAAAAATGACATTTTAATAAAATATGTCATTTTTTATTTATTCTTTATTAAATTGCTTTTGATACAGGTAAACTAGTACCTCTAAATAGACAAAATTGCTTAAAATAGCGTTTTAAGCCTTAAAATATGGCTTAACTAAGCCATATATAGATAAGGTAAATAAAGGGTATTTGGGGTAAAATTTTGGTTTTTTAGGGTTTTTATATACAAAAAAGTGATAGAAAAACACGAGAAGAAGTCTAAAAAAGAACTTAGCACCAATAAGAGGAACAAAGCCGTGTTTATTTTTTATAAACATGTTGATAGGTATCAGTTTATAAATTTATAAGCAGAGGGGAGTAATGGGAGGAAATTTATTAGTATTAGTATTGTTTAAATGTCGCAAAATCTATATTGTGCGACGCTTATATAATCTATAAAACAAGAGGCATTTTCAAGTCCCTCTTCCTAAAACTATCAGAAAATACTTTTCTTATTTTTCCTTAGGAATAACAAACCAGGCTATTAAGAGATATGCTATGAACGCTGGTAAAAAAGCTGTCGTAGCCGCTATTAGAATAAAAGCTGTCCTTATCAATACAGGATCAATATTATAGGCTTCCCCTATCCCCCCACATACGCCTGATATTTTTCTATTTGTTTCCTGCCTCATCGGCAGGCAGGTTGATAGATATATTTTTTTCATTTTCATCATTATAATATTTTTTACTTGGGGGTGCTACCCCCAAGGATTTTAGATTCCTTTACAATTAGAAGCTGGGGATCTTCCACTGGCTTCCGCTTCTTCTTTTGAATTAAACCAAATTTGATTTTCTTCTTTAATTCTCTGAGCTCCTGAACACCAAGGGGCGTGATATAAGTTGCTATTCCTAGAAGCAATATACTTACCTGTCAACAAGACCCCGTTCTCTTCCCCTGCACTGAAAGATGAGCTATTAATAGAAACTATATTTTGTGTCCCTAAACTTTCAGTTATAATATTTTTACCATTTTCCTCTGCTATAGACAATCTTCCTAAACCAAACGAGGAGAACGCTACTAAAATAATAAGAGCTGTATTGAAGAACTGGTTGTTATTAACGAAACTATCCCCTATTTGCTTATTCAGTAAAGGTTTTTCCTTGATTTTATTTAATTTTTCTTTTATACTTTGCATCAAGTTAAATAGTTATTGATACCATTATATCACTGATTTTTATTTTTTATTAAAAAAATAAAAACAGTCAAAAGTCTATAATGTTAAAAGTCTAAAGTAAAAAATTTATTTATAAATTTTTTAGATTTTTACATTAAGTTTTTGAAGTTTTTTAACGATTAATTTAAAAAATAAATAAAAAGGTTTTTAAAGTATGTTTAATAAATAAAATTTACTTCGTAAATTTTACTTTATGGGCTTTTAACTTTAAAGACTTTGGACTAATTATTATGTCACATAAAAAAGCTGGTGGATCAGCTAAAAACCTGAGAGATTCAGGACCTCAATATTTAGGAACTAAACTATATGATGGACAACCTGCAAAAGTTGGTTCTATTATAGTACGCCAAAGAGGAACTAAAATCTTAGCTGGGAAAAATGTAGCTGTTGGAAAAGACCATACCCTATTCGCTATGAAAGAAGGTACTGTTAAATTTACAGAAAAAAGAAAAATAAAATTTGACGGATCAGCAAAAAAACGAAAAGTAGCAAATGTTTTAGAAAAATAGAAAAAATAAAAACACTTGGGGGTCTTTTAGACCCCCAAGTATTTTTTTTGTTGCTCTTTCTTTTTTAAGTAGTGATTAAATTACTATTATTGAAAGAATTTAATATAACCTTCTACAAAAAACATGGTTATTGCAGCAACAGAAAACCCTGTCAAACCAGTAAAAAGAAAAAACTCAAAATCCAGATCGTTTACATCATAGAAAAGATATGTTTTAAGATAAGATCCTATAAAAAAAGAAATGAATATAATGCCGAAAATTTTTAAATATAAGAATTCCATCTTTTACCCCTTTTTTTAAAAGCTTTAAAGTTTTGATATAATGACGAATCCTATCATGCTGGAAATTGTTGAAAACAAAGCCCCTACAAACGAAATGACCAATATCTAAAAACATGCATTGAATGCAGTCATCCTCTTTGCGTTAGGAATGCAAAAATGAAATCCACAAAGAAACATGAAGCCGAACAAAAAACTACTCAAAAAAATAACTGGTGCTATCTCTTTCATCACTTCTCCCCTCCTTTAGGAAACCTTAAGGCTTTAATATATTACACTCTGATATAAGATAAAATCCAATTAAGGATAGAGTTATCATCAATATAGTTCCCCCTAATGAAATTGAAACTATTATAAATGATAGGTTAAAAGTATTTTGTTCTTTCGTTACTGAAAGAAAAATCTTTAAAATATAAAGACATACGAGTAACGATCATTATTCTACCTCCACTTCTTTATTTAAAATTTTAATGGTTATAAAATAACTATCTGAATTTACGATACCATAAACAGAGTATCTAGGCAAATTAAATGGCTCACAACAGAATTGTTGCGAGCCATGGACAAACTACTACCTAAGATTTTTAGGAATCTCCAACATCCCATTAATCACTTTTTTAATATTTTTTTGAGGGATGATTCTTAACTTTCCATTTTCTCCGATAATATGAGCAATAGTACTGTAAGCTATATCAGAAAATTTATTTGCACCAGCACACTGCCCTCCAATAGGACAAGACACTCTCATTCGTGGCGAAGGCTCACCAGAAATATGTCTTGTAACAACTAACACATAACCGAAAGACTTGTCACTATTAGTTGCAACAACCATATCCCCCTCTTTAACTTCGGCAAGTTTAGCGCAAAGATGTTTTTCAGCGGCAAGTATCTTTGGTCCTTTTTTCGGGATAGTTAAAAACCATGACCCTACGAACAAAAGCAACAATAATGTAAATATCGCTCCTAGGAGCTTTGCCTCATTTCTCTTTATCCAATCTTCTGAAATCATCTTCTTTCCCTCCCCGTTTTCAGATTTATTTAAAAAATATTTGAATTACAATCTGAAATGATTATATGTTGTTTTGTATACTTAGTCAATGGGTTTAAAAATAAACGACTATGATTTTTAAATCATAGTCGTTTATTTTTTCCTTGTTTTTAAATAGTAGTAATTAAATTACTACTACTATATTATTTATCTGATTTTATATTTAAATTAACCTTTGCTTTTACATCGCCAATAATTAATTTAATAGCGTGCTCCCCTACCTCCTTGATAGGATTATCTAATTCTATTATTTCTGCTTTAATATTTTCTCCTGATTGATTAGAAATTGTTTCTGCGATTTCTTTAGCTCCAATTCCAGCAAATAATTTTCCTTCTTCGTTTGCACTAACCAACATTTCAATCTCAGTATCTTTTATTTTATTAATTACAGCTACTAATTTTTCATTTTCAACCTTCTCCAATTCCTCATTTTTACTCTTTAAAATTTCTATTTCTTGAATAGCTTTTTCAGTTGCTATCTTTGCTTGTTTACGAGGAATTAAAAAATTAAGAGCGTGGCCACTGGCAACTTCCTTAACATCAAATTTTTTTCCAATTTTTACAATGTCTTGTAGTAATATAACTTTCATACAATTTAATTAAAAGTTTATAAAATCTTTATATTTTTAATCTTATAAACCCTAGTTTATTTATTATTAATTCTTTTTGATTTTATTATAAATAAAGGAAAATAGCAATCATATAAAATTAAAAACTCCCTGCCGAGAGTCACCAAGGCAGGGAGAGCGGACAGATTTTGTTACACAAATGGAAAAAAGGGGAGTTATGCAACAAAACTATCCATTTAAATAATAACACTTTAATCTAAATAAATCAAGTAAAGTTAGTAATATAAATAAAAATCACCCCTTACTTTGAAAAAAGAGGGGTGACGATGGGTGGTTTAACGTTAGCCATTGGTGACATTAAGACGCTGTTCCCTGTGACGAGGCTTTATTGCTAACGCTAAACCACCCATAAATAATATAACAATTTAAGATATAAATAGCAAGGGTTAATTTATATATCTTTTTTATAAAACTAAAGGGAATTTAGATATTCAATAGCTTTATCAGTTTGAGGATCTCTTTCATTTTTAATATCATCAATTGTAATTTCTACTTCTATATCAGGAGATAATCCGTTATGAGAAATTGAATTCCCTAGTGGAGTTAACCAACGAGCAACCGTAACCTTTAAAGAGGTTTCTGGAGTAATTTTAACTAACTCTTGAACAGAACCTTTTCCAAAAGACTGTGTTCCAATTAAAATAGCTTTTTCATACTCATTCAAAGCTCCTGCTAAAATCTCAGAAGCTGAAGCTGAACCTCCATTAATTAAAATAGCTAACTTTAATGTATCATTAAAAATATCATAACCCTTACTGGTATGAACCTTGTCTATTTTATTTTCTCCGTAATCTTCAGTAACTACTACTTTTCCTATAGGTAAAAACCAACTAGCAATATCATTGGCTACTTCTAAATATCCTCCTGGATTCCCCCTTAAATCAATAATCAACTTATCAGTATTAGTTTCTATAAATTCTCTTAAGGCTTCTCTAAATAAGTTAGGAGATGTGGCGGAAAAACTATACAGGCGAATAATAAAAACATTATCTTTAATTTCTGTTTTGATAGTTGGGATGTTAATTATATCTCGTGTAATAGAAATTTCTAAATATTCAACTTCCCCTTTTCTTTTGATTAATAAGTTAACCTTTGTTCCCTTTTCTCCCCTAATAATCTTTACAGCTTCGTCAGTACTCATATTTAATGCGGAAATTCCTTCTATTTCAATTATTTCATCTTGGGGTAAAATTCCAGCTCGTTCTGCAGGAGTGTCTTTCAATGGAGCAATTACCATTAAAATATTATCTCTAATCCCAATTTCCATTCCTACTCCTTCAAAATTTCCAGCGATGTCACTTTCAAAAATAGCCGAGTCAGCTGGAGGCATAAACACCGTGTAAGGATCACCAAAAGAATTAGCTAATCCTTGAATAGCTCCCCACACCTTAGCTTGATTATCAATTACTTCATCACTATCACTTACAAACTTTTCGTCTAAAATATTCCATGACTTCCAAAAAGTATCAAAGCTAATATTCTCTTGTTGTCCTAAATCTTTATTTAAAATATTATTTAAATTATTTTGAGAGTTTTCGTATTTGATTCCTATGAAAAAGCTCAGACTTACTAAAACAAGCCCTGAAATAATTAAGGGTAACTTTTTAGAATATATTTTTAATTGTTTTTTAAATTTACTTAACATGATAAATATTTAAACTATATTATCTCAAAAAATGAGTTAGATATCAATCTTGATATCTTAAACAATATATTGACCACATAGTAGAGTCGTGCTATCCTAAAAATCAGAAGTTTATCTTATAGGTATTAATTGAAATGGGGAGATGTGTTATGTGGACTTGTATATTGATATTGTCGGTTGTGGTAATTGGTATTTATCTTTATGTTAACAGAGATTTGATGTTTTTGCGTTTATTCTTTATCATTTGCATAGAAAAGCAAGAAGGTGAAGCAGGGGTAGAAAACTTTGTTGCCCGCGTCTTAAAGTTTGAGCCCATAACCCCCGAAGATACTAAACATTTCTATAAACAACTTAAGTGGGTTAAGAAAAAACTCAAGGGAAATAGCGAAAACATATTCAGAAGCTTGCTTAAAAAAATTATTGGAGAAAATCGACGAAACAATAACTCGGTTGGTACTAGAAGAATTTGGAGAAAGTTCTTGATGTTTGTTTTTTGTGAGGCTGGGAATCCGCAGATTCCCAGCCTCTTTATTTTTATTCTCCCCACTACGCCTATTACATAACGATTATTATGTGTTAAAATTAACATAAATTAAATCTTAACTAACTATTATATTATGTTAAAAAAATATACTTCACAAAACATAACTTGGGCTGATTTAAAAAAACCTACTCAGGAGGAAATTCAGAACCTAATGATTGAATACAAATTACACCCTTTGGTTGCCGAAGAGTTGCTTTCTCCAACTTTTAAACCAAAAGTGGATTTACATAGTAATTATATTTATTTAATATTACACTTCCCTTTTTTTAAAAAAGGACCAAACGGTGATAGTAAATTCATAAGCAAAGAGATTAATTTTATTATAGCTAAAGACTTTATTCTTACAGTCCATTATGATGATGAAATTATGGCTCTAGAGGAATTTACCAAAATATTTGAAGTTGATTCTATCCTAAATACTGGTAAAGAAAAAATTTTACACGCAGGATATTTATTTTTCTATATCACCCAAAAACTTTATGAATCTTTATCCGATGAGTTAGATTATATTGAAAATAGACAAAAACAAATAAAACAACTTATTTTCAACGGGGAAGAAAAAAAGATGGTAAAAGAGATTTCTTATATGGGTCATAATTTGCTAGATTTCAAGCAGGCCATAACTCACCACAGAGAAGTTTTAGATTCATTAGAAATTGCAGGGGAACAATTATTTGGAAAAGATTTTCTTCATTATTTAAGAAGTATAAATAATAAATACCGTAATATTTACCATGTAATAAAAACTACACAGGAAAACTTGAAAGAATTAAGAGAAACAAACGATTCCTTGTTAACAACAAAACAAAATGAGTCTATGAAGATATTTACTATCTTAGCCTTTGTTACCTTTCCTCTTTCTTTAATAGCTTCTATTTTTGGAATGAATACAGTAGGAACTCCTGTAATAGGAATTAATAATGATTTTTGGTGGGTTATATCAGGAATGGTGTTTATTACTTTATTAATGTTCGGTTTCTTTAAATATAAAAAATGGTTCTAAAAATTTACAATACATTAGGAAGAGAAAAACAGGAATTTATACCACTAAAAGATGATGTGGTTTCTTTTTATTATTGTGGACCTACTGTTTATTCAAGACAACATATTGGAAATTTAAGAGGAGCTTTCTGTGCTGATTCTATTCGTCGTTCTTTAGAATACTTAAAGTATAATGTAAGTTTTATTTCCAACTATACAGATGTGGGTCACTTAACAGGAGATAATGAGGGAGACGCAGATTTAGGTGAAGATAGAATGGAAAAAGGAGTAAGACAAGAAGGTCTTTCCCCTGCTGAAATTGCAGATAAATATATAAAATTTTATGAAGATGATATTAAAGAATTAAATATTTCTTCTCCTACTACCAGATGTCGAGCTACTGATTATATTCAAGAAATGATTGATATGGTTCAGGTTCTGCTGGACAAGGGTTTTGCTTACCAAACAGATTCTGCTATTTATTTTGATATTACAAAAGCTAAAAATTACACTGAATTATCTGGTCAACAATTAGATGAGCTAAAATCAGGAGCTGGAACAGGAGATATAGAAGATTCTCAAAAAAGAAATACTGGTGATTTTGCCATTTGGTTTTTTAAAACAGGTACACATGAAAATGCTTTACAAACATGGGAATCTCCTTGGGGAGAAGCCTGCCTGCCGACAAGGCAAGGTTTCCCTGGCTGGCACATAGAATGTTCTGCTATGGCAAAAAAACACCTAGGAAATACTATTGATATTCATATGGGAGGAGTAGAACATGTTTCTATACATCACTCTAATGAGATAGCTCAAAGTGAATCTGCTAATGGGGTTAAATTTTCTAATTTTTGGATGCACAACGAACATCTTGGAATTGATGGAACAAAAATGAGTAAGTCTCTTGGAAATGTTGTTTATATTGATCATTTAAAAGAAAAAGGTATTAATCCTTTGGTTTTAAGATTTTTCTTTTCTCAAGCTCATTATCGCTCAAAACAAAACTTTACATGGGAGGCTCTTGAAGCTGCTAAAAATGGTTACGGAGGATTACTTAATTCCCTATCAAATTTGGGTGAAATAATTGGATCAGTATCAGAAGAATATAAAACCCAATTTATTGAAAAATTAAGTGATGACTTTAACATTCCTCAAGCTTTAGCGTTTATACATGAAGTATTAAAATCTAATTTATCTGATTCAGATAAATTAGCCACTGTTTTAGATTTTGATGAAGTTTTAGGTTTGGATTTAAAAGAAAATAAAGATTTAAATCAAGGGTTAAATATTAAAGATTTACCACAAGATATTCAGGATTTATTTTTGGAGAGAAATTTAGCTCGAGAAAATCAAAACTGGGCAGAATCAGATAGAATTAGAGATGAAATAGAGTCGGAGGGTTATTTAATTAAAGATAGCGAAATAGATACTCAGATTTTTAAGAAATAAAAAGAATTTACAGCGCTTGGAGCGCTGTGAATAATAAAACCTCGGTTACCGTTAAACGATATCCGAGGTTTTTTCAATATGGAGTTAACCTTTATTGAAAATAAGCAAGTATTTCTTCTTTTATCTTTTGACGTTCTTCGTCAAAAGGTGCTTCTTTATGAAACTTCTTTTTTATTAATTCATTAACAAGCTTAGAAATGTAACCACTGCCAATCTTACGAAAAGAAACCAGTGTTTCATAACTAAGGCGGTCAGCAAAATGAACTAGTAACAATCTGGCCGAAAGAATTCTAACATAAAGATAATCATATAGCCCTGTAGAAGACATCAGGGTATGATAATCTAACTGATCAACAGAAATCCTCATGGCCAATTCCGTTGAAAGATCTCTAACTTCAGAATATTCTGAAAACTGAGTCTTCATGAGATATGGAAAATGTAATTTATCAACAGAAATACTACTACCAATTTCTCATGCTAATTGATAATCTTTTTTTGCTAATTCAAATAACCTACAATACCCTTCTTCTATTTTGCTCATCTTCTCCCCCTTTTCTTTTTTAATTTATTTTTTAGAAAACCTGATTGATTTTCTTACTTTCTACCTTATACCATAATGTATTTAACTATCCATGTAAAGGTTATTTGTTAATTAAGCCTAGGGTTGGTGATTTTAAGTTATAGCGCCTGCCATACCGGCAGGCTCCGAGCGCTACAACTTTAGTTTTCCACTTTCTATCCCCTGTTTTATTCCAAAATACAAAACTTGCACTATTTTTATTTATGATAGAATACAAGTATGCAAACAATCACAAATGATTATGCGACTAAATCTGGGTTAAGAGTCCCTCCGCAAAATATTGATTCTGAAAAAGCTTTATTAGGTTCTATTATGCTCCGATCTGAAGTGCTTTTTGATATTTTGGAATTAATCTCTGAAGAATGTTTTTATTCTGAAAAGCATCGTTTGGTATATAAGACAATAATGGATTTGTTCTCTCAAAAAGAACCCATTGATTTATTAACTCTTTCAACAAAATTAAAGGAACATAATCAATTAGACCAAATAGGAGGAAATGATTTTTTAAATGAACTAGTAAATGTAGTTCCTTCTTCAGCTAACGCAAAGCATTACGCAAAAATTGTCCATAAAAAATATATGATGCGTCGTTTAATTGGAGTGTCTGAACAAATTTCTGAATTAGGTTATGCTGAAAAAGATTCGCTGGAGAATGCTTTAGATAAAGCCGAGAAAAGTATTTTTGAAGTAACTGGTTCTTTAATGTCTAGTTCTTATATAAAAATAAAAGATGCTTTAGGCGAAGCTTGGGAAAGATTAAACAAATTACACGAAACTAAAGGAGAATTACGAGGGGTTCCTACAGGATTTAAAGAACTAGATAATAAATTAGCTGGTTTTCAAAATTCAGATTTAATTATTTTGGCAGCCCGTCCGTCTATGGGAAAAACTTCCCTTGCTTTAGATATTGCTAGAAAAGTAGCAGTTAAAGACCAAAAAGCTGTGGCTATCTTTTCTTTGGAGATGAGTTCTCAGCAATTAGTAGATAGAATGTTAGCGGCTGATTCTCAAGTAGATGCTTGGAAATTAAGAACTGGTAAGCTGAGTACTGATGAAGAATTTAAGCTAATTAGAGAATCTTTAGA
>JAGLSI010000018.1 GCA_023135835.1 Minisyncoccota bacterium | reverse complement strand
TTACGGCATTCGGATTATATAAAAACATATTATTACATAATCGTTTTTATAAATCCTCACTTGAAATTATGAAATTAAATGTTCCGTACATTTCTCAGCATAGAGATATAAAAGATGAATATTGGCAGAAACGAGCTTGTGGAGCTCTTTCTTTGAAAATGGTTTTGGATTTTATAAACTCTAACGATATTTTGCCTGATGATTTTATTAAACAGGCAAGTGATCAAGGAGCTTATAGTGAGAATGGCTGGCTTCATCAAGGGCTTATAGATGTTGCTAAAGATTTTGAAGTGGAAATGGAGAGAGAAGAATTTAAATCAAGTGATTTTGAAGAGTCTTTGTTTTTATTACAAAAAGGTATTGATAAAATTATTAATAATTTGGAAAATAATAAACCAGTTATAATTTCTGCTATTAAAAAATGGACGGAAGAAACAAAATTTCATATGATGGTTGTGGTTGGTTTTGAATTAGATAAGAACGGAGAATTAAAAGGTTTTTATTATCATGATTCTGATTACCAAGACGAAGAGGGGAAAGATTTATTTGTTTCCGTTGAAGATTTTAAAAAATATTGGAGAAAGATGGTAATTTTTGTAAAATAGTAGCGCTCGGAGCCTGCCTGCCGGCAGGCAGGCGCTACTATTAAACGGCTCACGAGGGTGAGCCGTTTAGGAGGGCTGTGTTGAGCTATGAAATGGCTTAATGGCTCAACGAGTTGAGCCGTTAAAATATTAAATATTATACTTTTAAATTAGTAGATTTTCATTAAATTTTCTATTATAGAAGGTGGTAAGTGATGCTTTTATTTGATATAATATGAGTAATAAAAGAAAAGATAAAAATTAAAAGTGAAAAAGTTAAAGTAAAAAAATTGCTGAGCAATTTTTTTTATGAAATACTGGATACACTAGATAATTTATTATGGTTAAAAAAGATAAAGCAAACGGGGAATATAGTGCTAAAGATATATCCGTTTTAGAAGGATTAGAGCCAGTTAGAAAGCGTCCTGGAATGTATATTGGAACAACTGGGATTGATGGATTACATCATTTAATTTGGGAAATATTTGATAACTCTCGTGATGAAGCCATGGGTGGTTTTGCTGATACTGTAGAGGTAGCTTTGTTGCCTGGGAATAGAATACGAGTAGTGGATAATGGACGAGGAATTCCTGTTGATATACATAAACAAACAAAGGTTTCTGCTTTGGAGACAATCATGACAACTCTTCATGCAGGAGGAAAATTCGGAGGAGATGGTTACAAAATTTCTGGAGGTTTGCATGGAGTGGGGGCTTCAGTAGTGAATGCTCTTTCTATTTATACTCGTGTAGATATTCATAAAGATGGAGATGTATATATGCAGGAATATAGTCAAGGAAAGCAAAAAGCAAAGGTAAAGAAAATAGCTAAAACAAAAAATGGCGGAACGATTATAATGTTTGAGCCTGACGCTGAAATTTTTAAAGAAATTAAATTTAATTACAATACAGTATTAAAACATTTGAGGGAGCAGGCTTATTTAGTTAAAGGAATGAGAGTAACTGTTTTTGATGCTCGTGAATACGCAGGAGAAATAAATTTAGACAATACTTTTTATATAAAAGATTTAGGACTTGATTTGCCATCCTCTACTTTTTATTTTGAAGGCGGTCTATTATCCTTAGTTAAATTTTATAATGCTTATCAAAAACCAGTTCACAAAAATATCTTTTATACTGAAAAGGTAATTAATGATAATGGGGAATCTGTTGAAATTGCTCTGCAATATGTAGATGATATTTCTTCTCGGGTAGTTACTTTTGCTAATAATATTCCAACTATTGAAGGGGGAATGCATTTAACTGGTTTTAAATCAACCTTAACTAGAACTTTGAATGCTTACGCTAGAAAAAACGGCTTATTAAAAGAGAAGGATGAGAATTTTACAGGTGACGATGTTTTAGAAGGTCTTACAGCTGTTATTTCAGTAAAATTACCAGATGTTCAGTTTGAAGGTCAAACCAAAGCTAAGTTAGGTTCAGTGGAGGCCAGAGGAATGGTAGAAACCGTGTTTGGAGAAGACTTCGCTTTCTTTTTGGAGGAGAATCCAAATGAAGCTAGATCTATTATAAATAAAGTGAATTTGGCTCTGAGAGCTAGAAAGGCTGCTCGAGCGGCTAAAGATTCTGTTATTAGAAAAGGAGCTTTAGAAGGGATGACACTTCCTGGCAAGTTGGCTGATTGTGCTGCAGGAACAAGTCCAGAGGATTCTGAATTATTCATAGTAGAGGGAGATTCTGCTGGTGGTTCTGCTAAACAAGGACGAGATAGAAGAACTCAAGCTATCCTTCCTTTGAGAGGTAAAATTTTAAATGTGGAAAGAGCTAGACTGGACAAGATGTTAGGTTCTCAAGAAATTAAAAATCTTGTGATTGCCTTGGGGACTGCGATTGGTGATACTTTTGAGATTGAAAAATTGAGATATCATAAAGTTATAATTGCTACCGATGCTGATGTAGATGGAGCGCATATTATGACTTTATTACTAACCTTGTTTTATAGATATTTTAAAGAAGTGATTGAAGGTGGTTATTTATATGTGGCTAAACCTCCTTTGTATAAAATAACTCATAACAGAAAAGATGTTTATGTTTATTCTGACGAGGAAAGAGACGAGTATTTGAAGAAAAATAAATTGGGAGGAGTTTTTGTAGAGGATGATGAGGATTCTAATTTAATGACACCTGATTCACTAGAGGAAATAAATGATGAAACTGAAGAAGGGGAAGTTAAAACAGAAACAAAGAAGAGTTCTAAAGTTTCTATACAAAGATACAAAGGTCTAGGAGAAATGAACCCCGAAGAATTATATGAAACTACTATGGATGCAGAAAAAAGAGTTCTAAAAAGGATTTTTATAGAAGATGCTCAGAAAGCTGATCATACTTTTGATATTTTAATGGGGGCTTTGGTTGCTCCAAGAAAATCTTTTATCCAGTCTAATGCTAAGTATGCTGAGATTGATGTAAATGCATAGAGTCATTAAAACCTGCCTATGCCGGCAGGCAGGTACGAGAACATTAAAACATAAAAACAAGGCGACCACTTCGTGGTCGCCTTGTTTCTTTGTTTTTGTAATTTTTAGTCTAATCTAGATAAATTTTAGAGTTTCTTGGATTAATTTTAAAACAAAAAAAGAGCGGTGGGCTAAAGCCCACCGCTCTTTTTTATTTTAATTTTTAATTTTCAATTATATCAATAAATACTTTAGCAATATTATTAACTTTGTTTGATTCTTTCATTCCTCCTGAAGGGTCAATATTAATGACAACAGGCATTTGATCACCAACTCTTAATTTATCAAATCCCATAGTGAATTCAATTTTTTCTCCTGGAGCTAATGTTTTTTGCCCTTGGGAATGGAATATGTGTGCTGGAGATGTAGGTAATACTGCGTTGAATGTCCATCCATCTGAACTATGTGTTCCTATATTTGTTACTGTAAATTTAACAGCTCCTATGTCTCCTAGACTTAATGTAGAAGTAGCTACTAAGTCTTTGTTAGAGTTTAGGTATCCTACGCTATCTATAGTAACTTCTAGATCAACCAATCCGTAATCAATCACAGGATTAATTATTGGATCAATTATATATTCATTTTCTTCTGTTTCTCCTGGTGTAGGATTTATAGGATAAGGTGAATGTATGTTTCCACCGATATTAGGTGTATTTTCTTCATTATTAGTATTAACTAAAGGTGTAACTTTTACAAAGTCAGCTTCTACAACATATCTATCTTCTTTTGCACCCAAAGTATTACATGTTGAAATAGTTAGTTTTTGAGTTTGGCTATCAATTTGTATAGCCCCGTTAGCAGTATTTGTTTTTTTTACACTTGTTACTTTATATACGTATTGATTATTAAGAGATTCTACTATGATTTCATCTCCTTTTTCTAGCGTTTCTAAATTATTGAATGTTTTATAATAAGCATTGTCTGTTTCTAAGCTTGTGCTATGTCCAAATATAAATATATTTTTATTTTCACCTAAAAGACCTGAGCCTGGATATCTTACGGCCCCTAGTTCAAGAGAGTTATTCAAAGTTTCTAAATCTTTATTTACAGGATTGGTAACTATAGTACTCACCCCAATCTTTGAAATTGTAAGTCTTAAAGGTTTTTCTAAAGTAATTTCTTCGTTTCCTTCAATTATAGTAATGGTATTTCCATCATCTTTTGTGCTTATCTTCTTTAGATAAATCATTGCTGCTGTTAAATCAAATTTATCTGTTATTACTTCTAGTTTTTGAAAGAAATTAGGAATAAATTTTGTACTTTGAATAGTAGCTACAGCATATTGACTTGTAGTAGGGAATATAGAAGTTATAGTTGCTGTATTTCTGTAACTATAAACTGAACCAATTATTACTAACAATAATAAGATAGTTGTAGAGAATGAAAGCTTCCATTTATTAACTAATGGCCAGTTTTTGATATTTTTACCAAAATTACTTGTCCCAGTATATTGATAATACTTCTTAAGTAACCACCAATCTCCTTGGTAGTTATTATTTGTTTCGTTTTCTATACTCATTGTAGGTAAATTTTCTGGTGTCATAATATTTGTTTAAATTTAATAATTTAATATTTTCTAGAATATTACCACTGTGTTTATATAATGTCAAGGGTTTTGTAGGAAATTTTTAAAAAATCTTAAATTATGAAGATTTTATTTTTTTACTCTTGCTTTTTTTAAATAACTATTATATAGTATTTATTAGATAGAAAAGTTGAGTGTAATTTTACATATAAAGGAGAAGCGTCATGAGAAAAAGAGTGTTGGTAGTACTGTTGGTTGCGGCTATGGTGATGTTTTCTTTTAGTTTTTCAGCTCTTGCTGAATTTAAAATTGAAAGTAATATCAAGATCCTCCCGATGGGGGCATCGGGGGATTATCCTGTCGTCGTGAAAGACGATTTCGGTAATATCGTCGAAGGTATCCTTGTTGCAGGAATGTTCCATGAACATTTTCAGAACAAAGATGATATCTTAAGTGGTTATTGGCTGGAAACTACAACTCAAACTGGGGCTACATTTCAAATGCCTCCAGTAACAGATGGTGGAGAAATATTTCGTATATTCTCCACTTGGGTTGATGATGATCCTCTGACTTTGCACCATCGGATTATCTGGTGGACTAGTAATCCAGTACTTCCTGCAAAATTGTCTTTTTCTGGTTTTGCTGGAGAAATTCCTTCACGAGCAATGGTGTGTTGCTTGGTACAAAATGCGTGGGGGAATCCACTTCCTGGTGTTGATGTCGGGGCTGTGTTGGGTAATGAGTATCTCGATAGAGTTTCTTCAGTTACCGACAGTTTTGGTATGGCTGAGTTTCAGTTCACTGGTGGAGTCTCTGGAGAGACTGCTATAAAGGCACAAGTTAGTTCTTTGCCTTTCGTTCAAGCTGAGACTTATGTCTGGTGGGGAGAAGGTGGTGGTGATCCACAACCTGCTCTTGAAGGAGGAATCACTGCATTAAACGCTGTTTATGAAGATGGGTTGGCTGTCTTTAGCTATAATGTTGGTAATACTTTTAACGCCAAGTTTGTCATCTTAGATGACAACGGCAATCCTTTAGCTAATGAAAGGGTCTCCTGCCTTTACCCAACATGGGAAGGCACTACTGATGGAAATGGCGAAGTATCAGTGCTGTTTCCTGTCAGTTCGTTTGTCGGCTGGGATATCGGCTGGATCTGGGTTACAAATAGTCCAGAGATCACACTCAACTTTAAGATAGTTTACCTGTAGGAGGTAGATTGTCACATAAAGCCCTGAAGGTTCGTTCGCGAACCCGAAGGGCTTTTTTTGTGCTTATTTGAAAGTGTTATTATGTAATTTAATTAAAACCCTTTACAAATAGATATATATATTGTAGTATTATATAAAATATTATAATTATTAAATAGAAACAGATTTTATGAATAACATATTAAAAATTACAGGTATTGTCTTAATTTTTACAGCTATCTTTTTAGGTGGTAGTCTTATAGATATTTTAGGAGGAAATGTGGCTATGGCAGCGGATTTAACTTGTTCTATGACAGCTACTCCTTATAATATTTACAAAGGAGGAAGTTCAGCTCTTCAATGGAGTTCATCTGGAGCAACTTCTGCCTATATTGATAATAATATTGGGACTGTTAGTCCTATAGCTGGAGGTTTGGTGGTTAGTCCTACTGAGACCACAACTTATACGGGAACTTTTAAATATTGTGGTAGTGCTTGCACTGCAGAAGAAGAGGTAATTTGTTCAACTACTATTATTGTAAATAAGCCAGCAATAACTCCTACCTGTTCATTAAATGTTTCTCCAAGTAATATTTATACAGGAGGAAGCTCTACTATTTATTGGTCTGCTAATGATGCTACTAGTGGGTATATTACTAATATCGGTACTGTTAGTTCTGTTGGGGGTACTAAGGTAGTTAGTCCTAACTCAACCACAACTTATACAGGAACTTTTACGGGTCCTGGAGGAACTGCTGTTTGTTCAAAAACAATTAATGTTTATGATCCTATTCCTGCTCCAATTTGTACTATGAGTGCTACTCCTTCTAATATAGATGAAGGCGGAAGTTCTACTATTCATTGGTCTGCTACTAATGTAACTTCAGCTTCTATTGATAATAATATCGGAACTATTAGTCCTGTTTCAGGTTCTAGGGTAGTTAGTCCTAATTCAACTACAACTTATACAGGAACTTTTGTGGGAAATGATGGTTCTACGATTACCTGTGACGCTTCTGTTTCTGTTATTTCAACACCAGTGATTCCTGCACCAACTTGTTCATTAAGTTCAACACCTTCTTTTATTCCAGAAGGAGGTAGTTCTACTTTATTTTGGTCAACAACAAATGCTACCTCAATGGTAATTAATCAAAATATTGGAAATGTTAGTATTGCTGGAGGTGGAAGAGTTGTTTCACCTAATTCAACTACTACTTATACAGGAACAGTAACAGGAGTAGGGGGAACTGCTACCTGTTCAGAAACAATAATGGTTGTTCAACCTGTGCCTGCACCGACTTGTATAATAAATGCTAGTCCTTCTTCTGTCTCATCAGGCGGAAGCTCAACTCTTTCTTGGTCAGCAACTAACGCTACATCAGCATCTATTACTAGTATTGGAATTGTTAGCCCTGTTTCAGGTTCTAGGGTAGTTAGTCCTAATTCAACTACAACTTATACAGGAACTTTTACGGGTGCTGGTGGGACAGTTACTTGTTCAAGAACTGTAACTATCGCAACTAATCCAACCCCTGTTTGTTCAATGGATATTAACCCAAGTAGTATTTCTCAAGGAGGAAGTGCAACCCTTACTTGGAATTCAAATGGAGCAAATTCAGCTTCTATTGATCAAGGTGTCGGTAGTGTCGGTCTTGATGGTTCGTTAGTAGTATCTCCTACAGAAACTACAACTTATACAGGAACTTTTACAGCGTCTAGTATCTGTGCTTCTTGTCAGACAACTTGTTCAGCAACTATTATTGTAAATCAGACTCCGCCACCAGCTCCAACATGTGATATGGATATTTTAATGACCAATAGTGGATTTTCATCGCTTGTTTGGGAAAGTACTAATGTAGCCTCAGCTTCTATTGATCAAGGGATTGGGTCTGTATCTGTGAATGGTTCAACATCAATATCTCCGCAAGTAGATACTACTTACACAGGAACATTTGTAGGAGATGATGGTTCTACTATTACTTGTGATGCAGATTTTGTTGTCACTCCACCAGCTCCTACACCGACTTGTTCTATGGATATTTCTTCTAGTGTTTATCCAAGAGGTAGCAGAACTCTTGCTTGGGAGACTACTCATGTAGCTTCAGCTTCTATTGACCAAGGAGTTGGAAATGTTCCGGTAAATGGCTCAACCCAGGTATACCCATCTTTAATTGTAAATACAATATATACAGGAACCTTTATTGGAAATAATGGGGATACAATCACATGTAACGTTGAATCTATTGTAACACCTAGTCTTGCTCCTGCATGTAGAATGGATATTCTATCAGATAATAGCGGAAATTCATCTCTTGTTTGGACAACCCTTAATGTGATTTCTGCGTTTATTGATCAAGGGATAGGAATTGTTGCTGTTAATGATTCAGCTCCTATATCTCCTCTAGTAAATACAACCTATACAGGAACATTTGTTGGAAATAATGGGGATGCGGTTACTTGTAGTGCTGATTTTATAGTAATACCAAATACTCCTCCAACTTGTTCTATGAGTGCTACTCCAGATACAATTAGCCAAGGTGATAGCTCAGATATTTCTTGGGTAACAACCAATGTAAGATCAGCTTCTATTGATAATGGAATAGGAAGAGTTATTGCTAATGATTCAACTTCAGTTACTCCTAATACAACTACTTTATATACAGGAACCTTTGAAGGAAGCGATGGTTCTACTATTACTTGTGATGCTCTGGTTACTGTTGACGGAACTCCTCCTGTTGGGCCAACTTGTTCAATGAATTTTAATCCAACAGCGGTTATTACTGGAGGGAGTTCTACTTTAACGTGGACTTCAACAGGGGCTACTTCAGGAATTATTGATAACGGGGTAGGAAGTGTAGTAATAAACGACTCAATGTCAATTACTCCTATTGGAGCATCAACGTACACAGGGACATTTACTGGACCTAATGGAATAGTAACTTGTTCAGCTTCAATTTCAGTTTCTCCTTCTGGATGTACTTATAATTGTGGAGGAGGAAATAATCCGCCGAATGTAAGTTTGGCTAGTACTCTTTTCCCAGGAGTTGACCCAGAACCTTCTTTTGTTTATCTAAGTCAGGTTCCATATACCGGATTTTTAGGAAGACTATTAAATGGGATTAAGTTTATTATGGTGGAAGTTCCCAATTTTATAATGGTGAATATCTAAAAATATAAAAACACAAGAACACAAGAACATTAAAACAAAAAACAAACAGATTTTGGCAGAGCCAAAATCTGTTTGTTTTAATATTCTTGTGTTTTTATATTTTAATGCTTTAATGTTTATATGCAAGAAAATAAAATAATTGTAATTGTAGGGCCAACAGCTTCAGGAAAGTCAGATTTAGCTGTTAGTTTGGCTAAAAAATATAATGGAGAAATTATTTCAGCTGATTCACGCCAAGTATATAAAGGTTTAAATATTGGTTCAGGAAAAATAACAAAAAAAGAGATGCTAGGTATAAAGCATTATCTTTTGGATGTGGTTCGTCCCCAAACTATATTTTCTGTTTCTCAGTTTAAGAAAAAAGCAGATAAGGTTATTAAAGATATTTTGAAAAGAGGAAAGATTCCTGTTTTAGTAGGAGGAACAGGTTTTTATATTTCAGCGGTAATTGATAATCAGATTTTACCAGAAGTAAAAGCTAATCCTTCTCTTAGAAAAGACTTGGCGCTCAAAGCGCCAAGCGAATTATTTTTAAGATTAAAAGAATTAGACCCAGAGAGGGCTAAGAATATTGATGTTAAAAATCCCCATCGTTTAATTAGAGCGATTGAAATTGCTACTCAGCTTGGTAAAGTTCCTTCATTAAAATCACTTGGGGGTAGCACCCCCAAGTGGAGGTTATTACAAATTGGGATTAAAACAAATAAAGAAGAATTAGATGAAAGAATAGAAAAAAGATTTCACAAAAGAGTAAAAGACGGGATAATCAAAGAAGCTATTAAATTACACAAAGAAGGACTAACTTATAAAAGAATGTATGGATTAGGTTTAGCTCATAAATATATACCTTCCCTTATAAAGAAGAAGATTTCTAAGCAAGATTTTATTAATAATTCAGTTAAAGAAGAGCAAAAATATGCTAAAAGACAAAGAACCTGGTTTAAAAAAGATTTAAGAATTAAATGGTTTGAATTAGGTGATACAAAAAATATTAATAAATTAGTTTCTAATTTTTTAGAAAAATAGTTATAATATAGTTATGAGAATTTTTATTTTAAATATTCTATATTTTTTGCTTATTTTTAATATAACATCTGCTGAATCTTTAGGTATCAGTTTTGTTGATAATTTTAGATATTCACAAGAATCATTTTTTGCTGGAGAAGATGTTAGAGTTTATTCTACTTTACAGAATAATTATGGTTTTGATCTTCAAGGTATTATTCATTTTTATGATAATGATAAATTTATTGGTGATTTTAATTTTCTTATTGCTGATGGAAGGGTTGTTGAATCATGGACTGACTGGAGACCGAGTGAAGGGGAGCATAATTTGTCAGTTAAAATTTTTAGTCTTAAAAAATTAGAAATTGCTAAAGACCCCAAGGTTATAGATTTAATTGAAGAAGTTCTTATTGTTAAAAAGATAGATATTGATATTGATACAGATAAAGATGGTATAGGAAACAAAAATGATTTAGATGATGATAATGATGGTTTTTCTGATAAAGAAGAAATAGAGCGAGGGACTAATTCTTTGGTTTTTGATGAAAATATTAAACAAGAAGTAATAGTGGCAGAAAATCCTGAAAAGACAACTAAAATAATCGCAAATTTGTTTGAGGATACTAAAGAAATAACAAGTATTGTTTTAGAGAAGTCAAAAGAGTTAACTGAAAATACTAAGGTTGTTTTAGAGAATCATAAGGAGTTAATAGATGAAGAAATTAAAAAAGATAAAGTAATTGAGCTTGCTCAAAAAGAATCAGCAAGCCCTATTGTTTTACAAGATGAAGAGCAGGAAGGCTTAAATTTTTACACAGCCTCTGTTATAAATTCTGTTCCTAATTTAAAAGAAATGTATAGTTTTTTCTTAGGTACTTTAATTTATATATTGAATAGTTGGTGGATATTATTAGGAGTTATTTGTTTTATTTTTTGGTTTTTATGGAGGTCAATTAAAAATAAATTGCTTTTGAGAAGATTTTAAAATCTTTTGTGGAAAAATAAATTGCTTTTTGCATAGAAATTGATATTATTATTAGCACTGGGATGATTGTCGAGATTAACTCAGAATGATTATTAAGATAAAATAAGATTTAGGATTTAAGATTTAGGATTTAAGAAAAAGTAGTTTATTTTCTTCTAATTTCTAATAATTAAATACCTGGTAATCTAAATATTATGTCAGATGTTAAAGATGTTGAGTTTTTAGAATATGTTGTAAAGGAATTAGTAGATAATCCTGACGCAGTAAAGGTTGATAGAAAGGTTGATGAAATGGGAGTTTTGATTACTCTTGATGTTGATAGGGAAGATATGGGAAAAATTATTGGTAAAAGTGGAAACACTGCCAAGGCCATTAGAACTTTATTAAGAGTTGTTGGAATGAAGAATAATTCTAGAGTTAATTTGAAAATTAACGAACCAGAAGGAAGTGTTCGTCCTTCACCAACAGATTATAGTGAAAAACCTGTTGAAGAGGCTCCTGTTTCAGCTCCTGAAATAGATGCAGGTAGTGTAGATGACGCAATGGAAGATTTGAAATCATTATAGAAAATTGAAAATAAAAAGGGGTTCGGCTTTAGCCGAACCCCTTTTTATTTTCAAT
>JAGLSI010000017.1 GCA_023135835.1 Minisyncoccota bacterium | reverse complement strand
ACTGACCTTCCAGAATAATCAACTCTTTTTCCAAGAAGATTTTGTCTAAACAAACCTTGTTTCCCTTTCAGGTTGTCAGCTAGAGATTTTAGAGGGCGTCTTTGAGACTGACTCATAGCTGAAGATGACCCTGTATAACGAATAGAGTTATCAATTAATGAATCAACAGCTTCTTGTAAAATTCTTTTTTCATTTCTTAAAATAACGTCAGGAGCATTAATTTCCATTAATTTCTTCAAACGATTATTTCTATTTATAACTCTTCTGTACAAATCATTAACATCTGAAGTAGCATGTCTTCCACCACTTAAAACTACCATTGGTCTTAATGCTGGAGGAATCACAGGAATATTAGTTAAGAACATCCATTCTGGCTTAACCTCTGATTCAATCATCTGATTAATTAAAGCCAATCTTTTATTAATTTTTACTTTTTTAATTGAACCAGCACTAACCACTTCTTTTTCTAACTCTTCTTTTAGTTTTGGTAAATCAATTTTTCTACAAATATCATAAATTGTTTCTGCCCCAATCCCAGCTTCAAACATAGCTCCGTATTTAAAAGCATACTTGTTATAAGTAATCTCATCTAATACTTCACCCTCTTGGATAGAATTAATACTCTGTTTAACTTCTAATAATAATTCTTTGAGTTTACTTTTTGTTTTTACATCTAATATCTTTTTAATTTTAATTTTAAATTCAGCATCAACTTCTTTTAAAATTCTAGTTCGCTCATCTTCGTTTATACTAGTAATAATGTATCCAGCAAAATAAATAACTTTTCTTAAATCAGCCATACTGATGTCTAAAATCAAAGCTATTCGTGAAGGAATACTTTTCAAAAACCAAATATGAGCTACAGGAGTAGCTAATTCAATATGTCCCATTCTTTCTCTTCTTACAATTGACTTTGTAATCTCAACTCCACATTTTTCACAAACAATTCCTTTATATCTTATTCCTTTATATTCACCACAATAACATTCATAATCACGGTCTGGACCAAAAATCTTTTCATCAAAAAGACCTCCTTTTTCACTTCTTTGAGTTCTATAATTAATAGTTTCTGGTTTTGTAATCTCCCCGTATGACCATTCTAAGATATTTTCTGGAGATGCCAGTTTAATATTAACAGAATCAAAATCAGTGCTTTTGTCGTCGGATAGTAGATTATTGCTTTTTTCTAAATTTATATTTTGCATAATTTTTCTTATTTATTAGCCTAAAGCTGATAAGGACTATTTATCCTTTTTTAAATTTATATCCAATGCTAAACCGCGTAGATTTTTTAATAATACATTAAATGATGCTGGTAAATTAGGATCAGGAATTCTATTTCCTTTTATAATAGCGTCAAAAGTAGCAGATCTACCAATAATATCATCTGATTTTATAGTCAAAACTTCTCTTAAAATATGAGCAGTACCATGACCAAGTAATGCCCAAACTTCCATCTCTCCAAACCTCTGTCCACCTTTTTGAGCTTTTCCTCCGAGTGGTTGTTGGTTAATAAGAGAATACGGTCCAATTGCTCGCATATGTAATTTATCATCTACCATATGATGAAGTTTAAGCATATACATATATCCAATAGCAACGTCTTGATCAAATTTTTCTCCAGTTAAGCCGTCATACAAAGGAACTGTTCCACTCTTAGATAGCCCTGCTTTTTCTAACTCATCTTTAATTTCTATCTCTGTTGCTCCTGAAAAAGGAGGTACAATCGCTTGATAATTTAATTTTTTAGCAGTCATTCCTAAGTGTAGCTCTAAAATCTGACCTAGGTTCATACGAGAAGGAACACCTAATGGAGTTAGAATAATATCTACAGGAGTTCCATCTTCCATATAAGGCATATCTTCTTGTGGTAATATTTTTGAAATAACTCCTTTGTTTCCATGTCTTCCGGCTAACTTATCTCCTACAGAAATATTTCTTAATTGAGCAACTTCTATATAAATTCTTTTTATTACACCTGGTTCATTAATCTCTCCTTTTTCTCTTGAAAAAATCTTTACCTTAGTAACAAAACCTCTTTTCCCTCCTTTTACTCTTAGTGAAGTATCTTTTACATCTCTTGCTTTTTCTCCAAAAATTGATTTCAATAATCTTTCTTCTGGAGTTAATTGAGTTTCTCCTTTTGGTGTAATTTTTCCAATTAGAATATCTCCTGGATAAACTTCAGCCCCTACTCTAATAATTCCCTCTTCATCTAAGTTTTTTAATTTAGATTCTCCAACATTCGGAATATCATGAGTAGTTACCTCTTCTCCTAATTTAGTATCTCTAACATCTTCCATGAATTCTTCAACCTGAATAGAAGTAAACTTATCTTTCTTCACTAACTTATCTGAAATAATTATAGCGTCTTCATAATTTACACCATACCATGACATAAAGGCTACTAAAATATTTTGACCTAAAGCAATCTGACCATTATCAGTTGAAGAACAATCAGCAAGAACATCTCCTTTTTTAATTTTTTGATTCAAATCAACTGAAGGACGGTGGCTCAAAGATGAAAAGTTGTTTGTTCTCATAAAAGTAACTAAGGGATACTCTACTTCCTTTCCGTTAGTACCCTTAATCTTAATCATATTTGCATCTACATAAGAAACCACTCCATTTTCTTTAGCAATCAACATCCTTCCTGTAGCTTCAGCAGCCCTACCTTCAATTCCAGTAGCCACTAAAGGAGCGTCTGGTCTAATACAAGGAACAGACTGCTTTTGCATGTTAGATCCCATCAAAGCTCTGTTAGCATCATCATGATTCAAGAAAGGTATCATTGAAGTTGCTACGGAAAAGGCTTGTTTTGAAGAAACATCAATAAAATCAACTTTGTTTTTAGCAACAATTCCAAAATTTCCATTAATTCGTACCTCTACTAATTTATCCTTAATGTTTCCTTTATTATCTAATTCCACCGCTGAATCAGCAATATTATATCTTTGTTCATCTGCTGCATTTAAAAATAATATTTTACTTGTTACTTGTCCTTTTTCTACTTTAGCATAAGGAGTTTCTATCATTCCAAAATCATTTACCCTAGCGTAATTAGCTAACCTTAAAATTAAACCAATATTTTGACCTTCTGGGGTTTGAATAGGACATAATCTACCATAATGAGAAGGATGGACATCCCTAACCTCAATACTAGCTCGTTCTCTTACCAAACCTCCTGGACCTAAAGCTGAAACAGTTCTCAAATGCTCTAATTCAGCTAAGATGTTATCTTGAAGCATGAACTGAGATAATTGATTAGTAGTAAAAAACTCTTTAATCCTTGCCTGCAATGGCCTTGGGCTAATAAATTGTACTGGTAAAGTTGTATCTGTCCCAATAATAGACATTCTGTCTTGAATATTTCTTTGAATTTGAAACATACCAACTCTAAATTTTTGCTGAATCATTTCTCCAAAATATTTTAGTCTTCTTGAACCTAAATGATCAATATCATCTGGCCTAGCTTTTGGCGTATTATTTAACTCAACAATATGTTCAATAGTAGTAACTAAATCATCAACAGAAAGAGTTGTTCTGCCTAACTCTTTTTTATCCATGCTTTTTTCAAATCTTTGATTAAAATAAAATCTTCCTACTTTATGTAAGTCGTATCTTTCTGAAGAAAAAATAGAACTAACAAAAACCTTAGCATGACTAGCTGTTGTTAATTCCCCATCTCTTAATCTCTTATGAATTTCAATAAATGAATCTCCTATATTTTTAGCAGGATCATTTTCTATACATTTTTCAATAATTTCTTTTGTTTTTTTATCTTTAAATAATTTTGTAATATCAGTACCTTCTTCAGTTAATACTCTTAACAAAGTACTTACTAAGAATTTTCTCTTTCTATCAATTTTTACATAAATTAAACCATCTGCTTCTGTTTCAATTTCAATCCAAGAACCTCTTGCGGGCAAAATCTTTACACCAAAATAATGACCTCCTTTTAATTCCTGCATAGTAAAGAACATTCCGAATGATCTAGCTAACTGAGGAACCACAACCCTTTCTACTCCGTTGATAATGAAGGTTCCGTGTTCAGTCATCATAGGAAAATCAGTCAAGAAAATTTCCTGCTCTTTTTCAATCTTTAAAATTTTATTAGTTAATTTTACTTTAACCTTAATGCCTGCTTGATAATTTTTCTTATTCTCTTTAGCATCAAATTCATCAATTTTTGGTTTTATAAATTCAAAATCCAAAAATTCAAGCTTAAACTTTTTACCTGAATGGTCTTCAATAGGAGTAAACTCTGAAAGAACTTCAGCAATTCCCGTATCTACAAAATTTTGATAAGAAATTAATTGAGCTTCTACTAAATTAGGAAGTTCTACCCGAGATTTGTTATATTTTTTAAAATACTTTTGTTCTCTTTTTATTGATTTTGACATAAAAAAATTTTCTTCTCTATTTATTATTAGATTTTAATAAATTAAGATAGTTATAACACAAAAAATACTATACCAAGGATTTTGGATAGCTTTTAATTTATAATAAGTATTTTGTCTTTCTGTCTTAACTCAATAAATTCAGAACAAACTCTTGATCCATAGGATAATCTATTTACATTTAAAAGTCAAATTTTTTATAATAAAAATCCCCCGACACGAAATAAATAAGTGTCGGGGGTTATTCTTTAACAAATTTAGAGTTTTACTTAATTACTATCTTCTCCGGTTTCTTAAAGAAAAAATTACCAATTACATCTCCTCTTTTTCCTCCATTATAAAGAAGATAATATACAACGAGAAACTCGAAAAGAAAAACACAATTATAAATAAAAAAGAGTATCGGTTATACCGACACTCTTTTTGTTTAAATTTTTCATTTATGCTACTGTTTCTTCTTTCTTTTCAGCTACATCTTCTTTTGCTTCAGCAACTTCTTCAACAACAGGAGTCTCTTCTGCCATTTCTTCCTTAACCTCCTCAACTGCTTTTTCTTCTTTTACTTCTTCAACAGGAGCTTCCTTAACTTCTTCTGTAGAAACCTCTGCTTCATCCGCAGTGCCTGTAATTTCAACTTCTTCTTTTTCTTTTATAATTGGAGATTTCTTAGGTAAAACATTTTTCTTCTTTCCTTCAATTACCTTTTCTGAAACTAAAATATTATGAACTGTATCTGATACCTGAGCTCCGTTAGCAATCCAGTGTTTTATTCTATCAGCTTTAATTTGCTTAACTTTTCTTATCGCATCGTAAAATCCTAAGTTTTCTATAAAACTACCACTCTTAGGTCCTTTTCTAGAATCTATTAAAATAACCCTGAATGAGGGGTCGTGTTTTTTTCCAACTCTCTGTAATCTTATTTTTAACATAGTCCGTATATTAACAAAAACTTTATATAAAAACAAGTTTTTAATGACTAGTATATCTAAAATTTTAACGGCTCAACGAGTTGAGCCGTTAAAATTTTTACTTATATAAAGCAAAATCTTTAGTAATATCTTCTACTAATGATTTCTCTCCAAAAACCAAAACTCCTAGATAGTCTAGCTTATTAAAATCTTTAGCTTTTATTTCTTTAATAACTTTCTTATCATTTGTAGTATCTTTCATTTCACGAGTAAATATAGACACTTTCAAATCATTTTTTCTAGCATCTTTTATTAATTGTTTTATACTATCATTTTCTTCAGACATCTTTATCATAATAGCATGTTGAATATTTAATTCTAAATCTTCACCATCTTTTGTTTCAACAAGATTTTGTAAAAATAAATCTTTTCCTTCTCTAGCAGCAAAAGAAGCTCCTAAATGAGCAATAGTGTTTAATTCCTCCCAATTTTCTAACCCGAAAGATTTATTTAAAACAGCCACTACTATTTTAGTCTCTTTTGATTTACCTGATTTATTGTTTTGATCAATAGAACGCATTATCGGGAAGAAAACAGTATCCCTTAAATTAGATTTTTCTGTTAAAATAGCCACCAATCTATCAATCCCCATTCCAAAACCAGTCATTGTAGGCATTCCATATTCCATAGCTTCTATAAATTCATTATTTAATTCCATTGTCTCTTTATCTCCCTTCTCTTTTAACTCAGATTGTTTTTCTAATAAACCTTTTTGAATAACAGGGTCAATTAACTCTGCGTATTGATTTGTAATTTCTGCTCCTGCAATTATTAATTGAGCTACTTCAGCGGTTCCGTCTTCGTTTTGAACAGCTAAGGGTTTTAAAGCTCCTGGATAATGAGTTACAAAAGTAGGATTAATTATTTTATTCCGAGAACTCTTTTTAAATATAAAATCTAATAAATTTCCATCTGAAATTTTTGAAATTTCATCTTTGTCAAAACCTAATTTTGAAGCATTTTCTTCTATCTCATCTCTACTTGCTCCCTCTGGATTCCACCCAGTATTTTCTTTTATCAAATCATTAAATTTAATTTTTTTCCATTCACTTTCTAAATCAATTTCTATTTCTTTGTCATTTGCGTCTATAATTTTAAATTGCATTTTACCAAGCACTTCCTTAGCAATAGTTTTAATCATTCTTTCTGTTAGTTCAAAATTATAATCAAGATTTTTATAAGCCTTATACCACTCTAACATTGTAAATTCTTGCATATGACTAGAATCAGAACCTTCATTTCTAAAATTTTTACCTATTTCATAAATAGCTGGATAACCCCCTACCATAAGCATTTTTAACTCAGCTTCTAGAGAAATCCTTAAAACCATATCAATATCATAATCATCATGATGAGTCTTAAAAGTCTCCGCCATAGCCCCTGAAGCTTGGTTTTGTAAAATAGGAGTTTCTACTTCCATGAAATCTTCATTATCTAAAATCTCTCTTATTTTTGAAATTATTTTTGCCCGAATTTTAAAAGTATTATAAGCATCCTTATCCATCAAAACATCTAAGTATCTCTTTCTGTATTTTTGTTCAACATCCTGTAACCCATGATATTTTTCAGGAAGAGGTCTTAAACTTTTAGTAGTTATTTTCCAATCTAAAATTTCAACGGATTGCTGCCCTCTTTGAGTTGTAAATAATTTTCCTCCCACCTCTATAAAATCCCCAATATCAACTGTTTCTTCAAAAAAATTAAAATCATCATCCCCGATTACATCTTTTTTCAATACTCCCTGAAAAGTTTCTGTTCCATCAAAAAAATTAAAAAATAACAAAGAACCTTGTCCTCGTAAAGACATAATTCTCCCAACTAATCTTACTTCCAAACCTTCTTCAAATTCTTCAATAACATTTTTTAAAGAATGAGAAAAATCCACATCACTAGAATATGGATTGAAGCCTTTTTCTTCTAATTTGTTTTTCTTCTCTAAACGAATTTGACGAATTTCTTCTAATGAAGCCATTTTTTTAGGTAATTAGGATCTTAGCTTTTAGGAAATTAGGAAAAATCGCTCTGCGATTTTTCCTCTTTAATTCTAAATCTTAAATCATAAATCTTAAATCTAATAATTTACTTTACATCAATTATTTTATACTCTTGTTTTCCTTTTGGAGATTCAAAACAGAAAGACTCTCCTTTTTCTTTTTCTAACATAGCTCTTACTAAAGGAGAAGAAACTGAAATCTTGTTTTCAGCCATATTTGATTCTTGATTCCCAACAATAGTATATTCTTTCTTTTCTTTTTCTCCCTTTTTCTGAACGACAACAATTACTCCAATATTAACTTTAGAAGATGAGCTTTTCTTAACAATTACAGAGTCTTCTAAAATAGCCTGAATATCTGTAATTCTTTTTTCAATATTAGCTTGGTCTTCTCTAGCTTGATGATATTCAGCATTCTCGCTTAAATCACCCAATGAACGAGCTTCTTTTAAACTTTCAGCAATTTCTTGCCTTCTAGTTGTTTGTAAATAATCTAATTCATTTACAAATTCTTTATGCTTTTGTTGTGATAAGTATTCTGTCATGATATTTTAGGCTATTATAACAACCCCTTTCAGCTTTTACAAGCTTTTAATATAAAAAACCCCTCACTAATCTGCTTAAATCAATGAGGGGTGGGCTTGTTTCTATCTTTTAAAATGAAAGTGGCTAATCTTCGGAAATTTTATATCTCCCTTGCTTAATCATCCATGTTTGATGACCAACATCCCAACCAACAAAATCGTTTCCAAACTGTCTTTTAAGAAGGTCTGTAATCCTTTCAAAAAACTCTACAGGCGTTTCGTTTTTTGGCCTGACATACTTAAAGCCAAGACCTATCTGATTTCCAGAACATCTACGAACATGAAGATCAACCCATTCTCCTTTAGCTTCACCAGCCCACTCTAATGCAATTTCTATTAATCTTTCAGGCTTAACCTTTTGTCTGAACTTCCAAATACCCGACTCAATATCTTGATATAAATACAACATAGTACTACCTCCAAAAAAATGAAATAAACGGAAATGAAATGAAATGAAAAAGAAACAAGCTGTTATCACAATAACCCATTAAATTATAATTGTCAATATACAATAGATAATAAAAACTATTTATAATTAGAGTAACGAGAGGGTAACGGTACCCTCCCGTTACCTTAAAAAATTATTTCAAATATTCGGGAGTATTTATATTCATCCACTCTAATAATTGTCGCATTACATACAAACCTCCAATAGTATTTTTTACAGGTCCTTCTTCCATAATTACTACAAAAGCATATCTTGGCTCATTAGACGGGTAATATCCTAAAATCCAAGAATTGACTTTATCTTTTTTAACCCCTCTTTCAGCTGTTCCTGTTTTAGCTGAGATATCAATAAAAGAGACATTTAAACCTTTGGCTGTTCCATCAGTTACTGCCAATCTCATACCATCTTTAACAACCTCAAAATATTCTTCAGGAATATTTAATTGTTTATAATCAATATTCCCATTCTCTTGCTTAAGAATAGTAGGTCTTAATAATTTACCATTATTTGCAATAGAAGATACCGCTCTTACTGCCTGCAAAGGAGTAATTTGAAAACCATATTGACCAATAGCTGTATGATAAGTGTTCCCAATAGTCCAATCTTCTCCATCAAAAACTTTAGCTTTCCATTCAGGGTTAGGAATAACTCCCCGTTCTTCAATAAAACCTTCAACCCCCGTCTCTTCACTAAAACCAAATAACTTAATATATTCATTTATTTTTGCAATACCTAAACCAACCTGATCCTCATAACCTCCTCCAATTGAATAAAAATAAACATCTGACGAAACTGCAATAGCTTCCTTCATATCAGTCCAACCATGTGCTTTCCAGTCCTTAAAAACTGTTTGTAAATCTTCAAAGTATGGATTCTGAATAGAAATTGAACCTGAACTATAAATTTTTTTATAAGGACTAATTAAATTTTCATTCAAAGCAGCTACTGATAAAAATGGCTTAACAATAGATCCTGGAGTATATAAACCCATAGTCGATCTATTTAAAAATGGTTTTTTTTCATCAAGATTAAAATCAGCAATAGCTTGTTTTTCTTTACCTTCAGACATTATCTTTAAACCATATTCAGGATAAGAAACCATTGATAATATTTCGCCATTATTAATGTCCATAATAATTCCTGAACCTCCATTAAAACCAACTCTTTCTGAAAGTTCCTCAATAAAACCATATAATTGATTCTGAATTTCAGCGTCAACAGACAATGTAACACTTTCTCCGCACTTAGGGCTTTTTATAGAAGATTCTGATATTACATTAAATAAAGCATCTTTTTCTATTATTTTTAGTCCATTTTCTCCGCTCATTTTCTCGTTAAAAAACTCTTCTATTCCACTTTTTCCATAATAATCAGTTTGAAAATAATTTCCTGAATTATCTTTTAACGGATAAGTAACATAGCCAAGTATATGAGCTAATCCATCATATTCTAAATACTCTCTTTTAAAAAAATCTTGACCCTCTTCCTTTTCAAAAGAATTCCATACCAATTCTTTTCCATTTCTATCATAGATAACCCCTCTTTCTGAAAAAATAATTTGATGCTCTAAACGATTATTATTACCCCTTGCTAGGAAAAAATTACCTTGATTTAATTGCAAACTCCAAATTTTAAAAATAAATAAAAATAAAATACTAATAAAAAAATAACCTACTAATAAAATAGTTTTCATTGATATTGTTTTTTCTACTTGCCCTTCAAGTTGGGATTTATCAAAATCAGGTAGGTTACTAGAATCTAAAAAAATATCATCAGGGGTAATATCAACCTGACTTCTTCTAAAAAACTTTTTTTTAAAATTTCTTAAAAACATATATCTTAATTCTTTAATTTTTAATAAAAACTAAAGATTATATTCTTAACTGTTTTCTTATCAACCTACTTCCAGCAAAAATTATTCCTGATATTATAAAAAATACAGGTAACCCCCAAAACAAATCTCTCTCAACAAAATAAAAAATATCGTAAAAAAGAGCGATAACTAATCCTTCATAAAAATTAGATATTTTTATAAAACTGAAAGTAAATAAAATTGCTAAAAAATACCAAGGAATAAAAAACATTCCTATAAATAAAACTATGCTGGTTATTATTCTTGTATAATTTGAACCCATCTTAATTTAAAAAAATTTACAGGACTTTTGGCTAATATCGTTTCAAAAGGATCCTCGGGATTAATAATTATATCTTCAACAATAGCTAAAATCTTTAAATCCTCTTCGGGCAAGGTAATAACATCTCCTTCGCTTATATTAGTTCCCTGCGGTAATTTTATTTTAAAAATACCATCTCCTTTACCCTCAGCCATCGCTGGAATCTTATCAAAACCAACCACTACCTCCAACCTATCGTTAGGAAAAGCATATAATTTAACCTTTGAAGTCTTAGGATAAACTTCTTCAATTTCTCCTATTATTATGTTATCTCCAGCTAAAACTTTATTACCTATTTTTATTTCATAATTAGACCCAACATCTAAAACCAAAGAATTATAAACAGATAAACCTGGTTTTAAAATAACATTTGTTAAAATTGTTTTAGAAGTTTGCTCTGTTCTCCCTAAAATACTTTTAAGAGCTATATTTTCTTCTTTTAATATTTCTGTATTAGTTAAAATTAATCTATTTTCAAAAAGTTCTTCTTTAAGCAATTTATTTTCCTTAACTAAAGTTTTTTTAGAATTTAAAAAAGAAAAAAAGTCTTCAAATAATTCAATAGAATTACTTTTTAAATCCCCTAGAGGGTTTACTATATAACTTAAAGGCTTATTTAAAAAAGAAAAAAAACCAAAAACAAATAACAAAATTATTAAAATAAAAAAAAATATTTCTTTTCTAAAATTATTTTTTTTATAATTCTTTAAGAGGTATACCATCTTCGTCTTGAATTAAGATTTCTTTATAATTATCCATTTCGTCTAATACAAACCCTGTTCCTCGAGCTACTGAAGTTAAAGGATCATCTACAATATATACAGGAACTTTAATTATGCTTGATAATAATTTATCTAAATTTCTAATCAAAGCCCCTCCTCCTGAAAGATAAACTCCTCTGTTCAAAATGTCAGCTACTATTTCAGGCGGGGTTGTTTCTAAGACTTGTTTTATATTATCTAACAGCAATACCAATGATTGTGAGATAGCTTTCCTAATATGAGTATCATTAACTTTTATCTCTTTAGGTAGTCCTGAAATTAAATCCCTCCCTCTCATAGTAGTTTCTAATGCTTGTTCCAAAGGAATAGCTGAACAAATATCTATTTTTAATCTTTCAGCAGTCTTGGTTCCTATTAAAATTTTAAATTTACTTCGCATATACTGAATAATGTCTTCGTTAAACTTATCCCCCGCAATTCTTATATTTCTAGAATTTACAACTCCTCCTAAGGACATAACAGCGATATCAGTTGTTCCTCCTCCAAGGTCAATTACCACCGAACCAACAGCATCTCTAATAGGCAAACGACTTCCAACAGCAACAGCCATAGGCTCTTCTATAATATGAACTTCTCTAGCTCCTGCATTCTTAACAGCATCTCGTACTGCCCTAGTTTCTACATTAGTAATTCCTGAAGGAACACCTACCACAACCCTAGGTCCAATAATTTTTTTAGAAGTTCCTTGGGCTTTAGACAAAAGATACACTATCATTTCTTCAGCCATCTCAAAATCAGAAATTACGCCATCAATTAATGGACTTATAGCGGCAATATGAGCTGGAGTTCTTCCAATCATTTTTTGAGCCTGTCTTCCAACAGCCACGACTCTTCCTGTTTTTGTATTCAAAGCAACCACAGAAGGCTCATTTAAAACAATTCCTCTATCCTCAACATAAACTAAAGTATTAACTGTACCTAAATCTATTCCAATGTTATTAGAGAATAAATTTTTAAATTTTCTCTTTATTTTTTCAAAAAATTTTATTTTTTCCATATAAATTTTATTTAGATACTCAACAATTCATCAATAGAAACAATTCTTGATTCTTGCTCATTTCTTTTTTTAATTTCTACCCCTCCATTATTTAAACTTTTTTCACTAACAATTATTCTATAAGGTATTCCTAACAAATCTGAATCAGCAAATTTTTCTCCTGCACTAGCTTCTCTATCATCAAACAAAACTTCTATTCCTTTTTCATTTAATTGATTATAAATTTCTTCTGCTTTTTCGTTTTGTCCTAAACTCAATAAATGAACTTTAAACGGAGATATTGATTCAGTCCAGACCATTCCCTT
>JAGLSI010000016.1 GCA_023135835.1 Minisyncoccota bacterium | reverse complement strand
TTGGAGTATAAATACTACTTATCGTAATTTTTATTCGTCTTGTAGTACGGGTTGGATTTGGTCTGCCCATTGTGGAAATACAACAGGAGGAACCTTTTCTAATTGTCCAATAGCGGGGGGTTATGGTTATTAAAAATTAATAATTAAATTATGAAAAATATATTTAAACAACCAATAAATATCGTTCTGATAATTATAGTAGCTTTTATTTTAGGCTATGGAATTTCTTTTATTGGAGAAAATACATTTCAAGCTGGCTGGGATGCGGCTAATCAGAGGTTGGCGGAAACTAATTTTATTCCAATAATGAGTGAAGATATAGAAATTACCTCAGTTAATGGCTCTATTCAAGAGATAGAAAATAATAAACTTACTTTAAAGATTCAAGCATTAGAACCTTTAGCTGATTCAAAACTGGATATTAGAATTATTGAAATAAATGATGAAACTATATTTTATAAACTTATTGTAAAAAGTTCAGAGCAATTTGAGAAGGAATTTCAAGAATTTGAAAAAACAGTAGAAAAAGAAGATTTTGTAGGGGATATCCCTTATCCAGAACCTTTTACTAAAGAAGAAATTACTTTTGATGATATTAAGGTTGGACAAAGAGTTTTTGTTGAAGCTGGTAAAGATATCAAAGATTTAAGTCAATTTGAAGTTGTTGAGGTAATAATAAGATAATTTGAAACTAAAAGACTTTTGAATTTAATAAAACACCACATAAACAGATTGTGGTGTTTTTAATTTATTAAAAAACAAAAAAAATCAGCAAAGCACAAGTGAAGTATGCTCTGCCGATTAGACGGGCTTATTACCTATTCTGTCCACTCATATAGACAGGTATCTGTAAAGATGAAATATTCCCAAAGTTTTTTTCCAAGGTATTTCCCTTTGGAATTATACCATTTACCGTCTCTTAATACGTCTGTCGGTTCAGCGGCAATATGTTTTGCTGATGATTTACCGCGGTATGTAACCCCTTTTTCTGTATAAGACCCTTCTAGAGAGATCATAATCCATGCTCCAGATCCAATATAAGTATCAAATCCAGCATGGCGATCAAGCATGCCATCACCATCACAATCTTGGGTGCTGATAAAGGCATCATTCCAGATCATCCTTTGTTTGCTTGATTCCATATGCTCAACTGTTTGGTATGGAGGTTTGCAAAAAGGATCTTCTCCTCTGGAAGCACTACAAATAGTCCCTTTAAATCTCTGCTGTCCATAGTCATATCCCCACTTGTCATATCCTGTGGGAGGAATAGTACCTCCTACTCTGTCAACAAGTGTTCCATTATTGACATGGACACACTCACCACCAAAAACAAAAGGGGTTGAAAGAAAAAATCCCAGAACTAAAATTATTAAAAAATATCTTTTCACAGCAACCTCCTTCTTAAGGTAAGTTTGTTAGCCCTATACTTATGTAAAGAACTCTAACTAAATTATAGAGTAATTTGAGCGTAAGTCAAGAGTTTTGGGTAATGTGCACACACATATGGCACTTTTTGATACAGTATTAAATTCACAGCTATTTTTACACAGCTTTTTTTGGAATCTAAAATTAAATTATAGTATAATTAAACTAAGATGTTTTTAGATAAAGAACAAGTAAATTCTTTAATTTTAGAATTGGGTTTAGCCACTCAAGAAGATTTTGATATGGCTGAAAAAGAAGCCAGGTCTTTAGGTTTGCAGTCAGTTGATGAAGAAAAATTAGATGTTAATAATATTTTAATTAAAAAAGGAATTATAAATGAAGATGAGCTTAGAGAAGTTCAATCTAAAGTGGCTAATATAGGTTTTGTTAATTTAAAAGATAAGGAGATTAAAGAAGATATTTTATTAAGTATTCCTGAACCTATTTCTAGAAAATATAAAATCATTGCTTTTGATAGAGATTCTGATGTTTTAAGAATAGCCGTATTAGATTTAGCTGTTTTAGATGAAATTGATTTCTTAAAAAAGCAGGTAGCTTTAAAAGTCATTCCATATTTATCTGATCAGGTATCAATTAATAAAAATATTTTAAAATATCAGGAATTACTTAGAGATGAATATGGGGAAATAATTCAAAAGGAGTTTTTAACTTTTCAAACTATTTCAGAAGAATTATTAGAAAATTTATCTAGGGAAGAAAAGTTAGAACTAGCTAGAGATAAAAAAATCAATAATGTTTTTGAGTTGTTTTTAAAACACGCGTTATTGCAAAAAGCTTCTATTATCCATATTGAACCACAACAAGATAAGACATTAATTAAATATAGAATAGGAGGAAAAATATATTCAGCCATGGTTTTGCCTAAAAATGCATCAATTATTTTTAATTTAAAAATTAAGGCTTTAGTAGGAATAGATTTTAATAAAAAAGTATCTAATTTTAGGGTTGGTTTTGATGGTAAAGAAACTGTTTTCCAAGTTAATAAGATTCAGTCTTTGTGGGGGGAGAGAGTTGTTTTAAATATTTTACAGCAAGGAGAATCAGACTTTTCTTTAGAATCTTTAGGTTTTCATGGAAGAGCTTTGGACATTTTATATTCAGAGTTAGAGAAAAAAGAAAAAACAATTTTAATTACAGGTGATCAAAATTCTGGTAAAACAACCACTTTTTATACTTTCTTAGATTTATTAAATAATAGTAATTTAGCCATAGGAACCATAGAAAATTCCGTAGGTTTCCAGATGAATGGAGTAAATCAGGTGGTTACTAATAATAAGATTGGTTTTGGTATTTCTCAAGGGATAGAGAAGCTAGAAAAACAAAATTTAGATGTTTTAGGAGTTGATAGAATAGAAAATATTCAAGATTTAAGGGATTTATTTAAACCTTTGTGGATAGATAGATTCAATTTTGCAATTTTAGAAACTCAAGAATATTCTGGAATTGAAATTATTTTTAAATTGAAAGAATTAGAAATAAATCCAGCTGTTATTGTGGCTAGTTTAGGTTGTATAATTTCACAAAAGTTAATTTCAGAATTATCTATAGAAAATAGAGAGGGGTATTATTTAAGTGTTGATGAGATAAAAAAACTTTCTAAAAAGAAAGATATAAATATGGAGAAGGTAATGAACGCACTTGTTGACGAAGGGATTCTAAAAGAAAAAAGTTCTTGGTCAGAACTCAGTTTCTTTAAATTGAAAAAAGACGGAATATTAGATAAGAAAATAATGGCGAGTGAAGTTTTTAAAATTTCTCTAGTATTAAAAGAAATGATTTTAAATAATGCTACAAAAAAAGAAATGGAAGAACAGGTATTAAAAGAAGGGATGTTAACCATCTCAGAAGACATTCTTTTCAAAGCTGTTCAAGGGTTAGTTTCTGTAGAAGAAATTTTATAAGATTGAGTGAAAGTAAATTATGAAAAAAATAGTTATTGCTAATTGGAAAATGAACCCACAAAGTCTTCGTGATGCTGAAGATATTTTTAAGAATGTCAAAAAACAATCCCTAAAATTAAAAAAAGTAAAAACAGTAATTTGCCCTCCTTATGTTTATATAGAAAGATTAAGAAAATTAAGTGAAAAAAACAATACTATTTTTTTAGGAGCTCAAGATTGTTTTCATAAAGAATTTGGAGCATGGACGGGTAAGATTTCTCCTAAAATGTTAAGAAATATTGGGGCAGATTTTGTAATATTAGGTCATTCAGAATTAAAAAACTTAGGAGAAACTCAAAATGATATAAATATTAAAGTTAAATTAGCTTTAAAAAATAAATTAAGCCCAGTTATCTGTATAGGGGAAGAAGTAAGAGATAATGAGGGTAAATATTTTTCTGTGATAGAAGAACAATTATTATCAATTTTAAAAGGAGTTGGAAGTCAATTCTCTGAAAAACTCATTATTGTTTATGAGCCAGTTTGGTCTGTTGGGAAAGGGGCTAAGAAGATAATATCTTCAGAAGAATTAGTTCAAATTAGTATTTTTATAAAAAAATTACTAGTAGATAAATATGGAATTGAGAAATCAAAAAAGATAAGTATCTTATACGGAGGTTCTGTAAATCATGTAAATGCAGAAGATTTAATCCAGAAGGGGTGTGTTGATGGTTTTTTAATTGGAAGAGATTCTCTGGTCTATAAAAATTTTAATAGTATATTAAGCATTGTAGAAAATAAAAATTAAAGTTAGAAATCTTAAATCTTATTTAACCAATGAATTCAATCTTGGATCAAAAAGGAAAATTAAAAGGTAAAAAAATCTTATTGAGATTGTGTTTAAACGTTCCTGTTGAGAATGGAAAAGTTGTAAACGATTTTAGATTATTAAAAATAATGCCTACGATTGAGTTTTTAAGAAATGAAGGGGCAAAAATATTAATTTTAGGTTATATAGGAAGAGGAAAAAAAGAAACTCTAAAACCTGTGGAGGAGTATTTTAAGCAATCTTTAAATTTACCTACTGGTAAGCAAGGTTTAAGATTTATAGAAGATATTTTAGATGAAAAAACATCAAAGCTTATTTCTAGAATGAAGAATGGGGAAGTTATTTTGTTTGAAAATCTGAGAAAATATGATGAAGAGGTTGGTAATGATATTAATTTTACAAAAAAAATAGCATTACTCGGTGATATTTATGTGAATGAAGCTTTTTCAGATTCTCACAGAGAATATGCGAGTATTGTAGGTTTGCCTAGAGTTATAGAATCTTATTTTGGTCCATTATTTATTAAAGAGATTGAGGGCTTGTGTTGTATTGAAAATATGCCATCTCCCAATATGTTTGTTTTAGGAGGAGATAAGTTAAAAACAAAATTACCTTTTGTTAAGAAATTTGTAGAAATGACAGATTTTGTTTTTGTGGGGGGTTCTTTGGCTAATGATTTTTTTAAATTAAAAGGTTTTGAGGTAGGAAAGTCTTTGGTTTCAAATGAGGATTTAGGTTTAGAGGATTTATTAGATAATAAAAAAATAATTTTACCGATAGATTTAATTGTTTTAAATTCAGAAGAGGTTTTTATAAGAAAAGTAAATGAGGTTTTAAAAGATGATGTTATTTTAGATGCGGGACCACGAACAATTCAATTATTGGAAGAAAAAGTAAAACAATCAAAATTTATTTTATGGAATGGTCCTTTAGGAGAGTATAAAAAAGGATTTATTGACTCTACAAATAGTCTCATTAAAGCAATAGCTGATAATAAGATAGAATCTATTGTAGGTGGTGGAGATACTGTATTTTGTATAGATAAATTAGGTTTAAAAGATAAATTTGACTTTTTATCTACAGGAGGCGGAGCTATGCTAGAGTATATTTGTAATAAAACTTTAGCGGGTATAGAAGCGATAGAAAATTAAAACTAAAAGTGAAAAATTAAAAAAAAGTTAGCCCTTCACAGATTTTTTGTTTTTAGGGATAAATTTAAGTTAAATTATAAAGAGATAAATAAAATTTAATAATGTTGAATATTTAAAAATTAGGTAGATTAGAAATAATACTGCTTCTTTATTGTTTTTATGGGTAAGTAATTATATTTTTTAGTCGTGGATAAATTATAGAATCTTTAATATCATCGCGGCATAAACTCCAAGTAATGAAACGTTCTATTCCCATACCAAAGCCAGAACTTATTTTGTAATTATTTTGATTCCGAAGATTGATATACCACTTGTAACTTTTTGAAGGAATACCTTGTTTATTAAGAGATTCTAGTATTTCTTTAGGGTTATCTTGCCGTTGTCCACAACCTATTATTTCGCCTCCGAACGAACCTTTGTAAAGACTGGGGAAAATTAAATCAGCGTTAATTACTTTACTAGAATCATAAGGAGCTACTTTTTGATAGAAAGGAACTCTGTTTCGATCATAATCACGAACCCAAAGAGGTTTTTGTAAATTTAAAAGTTCTATTAGTCTTAATTCACCTTTGGCTGTAATATCTCTTCCGCTTTTATTATATTTAATTAAATCTGAATCATTTTCTTTTTCTAACAATGAAATAGCTTTTTCAAAAGAAATTTCTGCAAAAGAAGAATCTTTGATAATAGCTTTTAAAGCCTCTATGCTTTTTTGTGGATTTAAACTAATTTTATCTAATATGTTAGGCATTAAAAGAAGGGTTTGAGATAAAAAAGAAATATAATTTTCAATTATAGGGGTTAATTGATCTAACGTTCCTAACATTTCCAGTTCACAATGATAAAACTGATTCAAATGTCTTTTATCAGGATTTTCACCTCTCATTGACGGTAAATAGCAGTAAACTTTATCAAAACCATTCATTAAAAGAGGTTCAAATCCAAATTGAGAGGAGTCTACTAAATTAGAACTTAAGTTACCAAATTTTACAGGAAATGCTTCAGAATCAGAGCCTAAACCCATAGGAGAAGATATGCTAGGTGTTAGCATAAATAAATCCATATTTGTCGCCTTACAAATAAAACTAAAATAATAGTCTGTTGCTAGTTTAATATTATGTCTTAAAACAAGTAAAGCTTGAAAATATTTAGAGTGAGTTAATTCAAGATAATGAGAAGATGGATCATATTCAGGTAAAGTAAAAAATTCTAGGTTTATATCCTTAAATTTTATATCACTATTTTTAATTTGTTTGTGTAAATATTTGGGTATCATATTTCTTTTAAAGAATTATATTTAAAATTAGAATGTTGCAAAAACTTTCTGGCTAGAGATGTCTATCCGCACTTTATTGCCGTACGGCATTGAAATTTGTGGATCAGTATGTCCAAAATCTAAATTTTGTACTACTGGTATGGTAGAGTTATACATCCGAACCACCTTTAATATTGCATTTCTCTGTTCTTTTCTGTATAAACTTTTTTCATTTTGAGTCGCTGTTTTATCAAATTCCCACGCTTTTGGCCTACCAACAATTAAACCTTTTATACGTGCTAAAATACCTAGTTCTCCTAATGCTCGATATACACGAAACACATAATCACTAGTTGGAATTTCTTCCGATGTTTCTGTCATTAAGATAATGTTTTCAAATTCTTTAAGGGTAGGTAATTTAGTGTTATTTCTTAACATATCATCAATTGACTCTAAACAACCACCCCAAGTAATTCCTTCAGCTGACTTTTTTCCATTCCAGAAAAAATTATCATTTTTTTCATATATCCGATGCTGTTTAAGAGTTTTTTTATTATCCCAATTTAATCCAATGTCATTATACTTAGGGCTTGAGATAATCTCTTTTTCTCCATGTTCAAAAAAAGCATACTTAAGATGTTCAATGGTGTATTCGTCCATTTCTCCTTGCATTGCAAGTTGAGTAAAAAGCCCTCCTCCGTAGTAAGAAGGAATGCCTTGTTGCCATAAAAAATTAGCAAAGTGTGTGTTGTCACTAAATCCAAAAAACGGTTTTGGGTTATTTACAAAAGACTTTATTGGTAATTTTTTAATATAGGTTACTTGATCGTTACCTCCAATAGAAGAGATAACACCTTTTATTTTAGGATCTTTAAAGGCTTTTATTAAATCGCGGGCTCGCTCTTCAGTAGAAGCATTAATCATACGTGTAGTTTTAAATTCTACAGGTTCAAGCTCAAAGATATTTTTTAAACGTTCTAGTCCTAACTCATATACATGAGGCCATACTCCAGGAGCTCCAAAAGAAGGAGATAGAATTGCGATTCTGTCTCCTTTTTGCAGTTTTTTTAATTTTATCATAATAATTATTTGTCACTAAACATAAAAAGTGCTCCTAACCCCAACAATATATATCCGTCAATAATATTAAATGATAAAATCTTTGTTATTAACTCGTCATGTGACAATTCTACAGTTTCAAGTTTTTCGTTTTTATCAAGATTCATTTTTTCTTTAGACATTGTTTCAATATCAGAATAGAAAATATGTACTTTAAATTTTACTAATCCAGATAAAGGTTCTGTTGTTGTCAAAAATTGCATTTTTCCGAATGCTCCTGTTTCTTCTAATAGTTCGCGCGTTGCTGCATCTTGGGGTGTTTCTCCATCCCTAATGCCTCCAGAAGGAAATTCATACACCTCTTCTTTTTTACCGTGACGAGTTTGTACTGTTAAAACATAATTACCCTCCTTAGTGCGAGGTATAATCAAAACAGCATCACCTCCCATATCAAGAGATACTCGTTTTCCTCGATTTGTTTGCATCTCTATAAGAGATAAAAGTCCTGATTGATATACAACTTTTTGATTTGTATTCATAATACTTTATATATTAACAGATATAAGGTCGTTTTAACAAGTGGTAGGAGTAGTAAACAAACAATCTAAATATGTTAACTTAAAAAATAAAGTTAAATTTTATCACTCGCTTTACTTAATCTCTAACCCGTCCTTTTTTTGTTTGATATAACTTTAGACAAAACTTCTTTAATTTCTTCTAAGTCAAAGATAAATTGAAGTTTTTTTGAGTCTATATTTTTATATAATTGTTGTTTTGTTTTTTTATCATCTTTCGACAATAACCAAAAAAATTTATCAATACCAGATATACGAGCAGCATTAAAATCTTCACCAGTATCGCCTACAGCATATGTTTTATAGCCTGGATATTTTTTTAGGATACTTTTAATAGAGAGGCTCTTTTTTTTCAAAATATCTTGTTTTGATTTTAGGGTATTATCATCAACTCCGTGATATTCATCTATTAATTCTTCAAGACCAATTTGTGAAATATATTTTTTAAGTTTATTTTGCCGAGAGTAAGAAACTACAATATTAATACCACCACATTCTTTAATCGTCCTTAATAAAGATTTTGCATTATTATTTGGTTTTGAATATTTTTGATTAATTGTTTTAAATTTTTTCTCATTATATACACTTTCAACTATATTTTGAATTTTCTTTTCGCTAAAATTGGGAAAATTAGATTTAAAAAACACATTCCAAGAGAAACCAGAAATTGAAGATATTTCTAAAGGAGAATATTGTTTTTTACTCCCGTTTTCTTTTAAAAGAATATTAGCTATTTCTGTTAAAATATAAATTGTTCCAGTCTCTAGGGTTCCGTGAAAATCCCATATGAAAACTTTTTTATTAGATTTTTGTATTGCCGAATTGATTTTAGATTGTAAAATGTTTTTTTCTAATTTTTTAATAGCAGGTGTTATATCAGAGAGTGTATAGTCTTCTTTCATGACGGCAAGTAATAAGATTTCTAACCATACAATTTCTGCAATAATAGGAAGTAGTAATATATCTTCTGGCTGAAGATTAAAATGTGTTAAGTAATAATTTAAAATTTGATTAAATACAGTTTCTTTTGGTGTAACGAAAACAGGTGTATTTAAATTAGTTAAAGGTCCTATGTAATACACAAGTGTTGCTGAAACCAAAAATTCGGCAAGATCGTGTATTCGGGGTAGATAACACGCATTATCGAAATCATTTATAGCAACAACTTTTCTTTTATTTAAAATAACGTTAAATAAAGCAAAGTCACCATGACTCATTACATAATTTGTTTTTTTTACTGTATTGTACTGTGACTTCAGATTTTCAATTACATTTGTAATTCTCCTAAATAAAAGTTTGTCAGACTTAGTATACACATACTCTTCAATAAGTGATACACAAGGAATTACTTTATATGACTCTGTTTTTTTAACAACAAGGTTTTGTATCTTAAAGGTAGCTGCCACATCTTGAAAACATCTCAACACTTTAAGTATATTTTTAATATCATTACTTGATCCATTAAATACTCGTCCTTTTTTAAATTCGGTAAGAAAGAAAAAACGGTTTTTCCATTCAATATAGAGTTTTTTGTTCCTAGTGGATAATATTGAAGGAATATAATTAAGGTTCTTTGATAAAAATAACTGGAAGTTTGCAGCAATGTTTCTAGATATGTTATCACTACAATATAAAGGTTTTTCTTTTAAAAAAAAGACTCCCTTATCCGTAGTGAGTACCGCTTTTCTTGATGTGAATGATATGAAAGGCGGAAGATCATAAGATAGAATCTTAAAATTATAACTTTTTTCAATAAGTTCAGAAAATCCTTTGAACTTTTTTGAGTTAATAAAAAGAATATCATGTTGATTTAAATTTGCCATATAATAATTTAAGCCCCGAATAAAGAGATTTGTTCCGGTAAGTTTCTTTTTCGAAGTATAAAGATTCCGTATTCAAGATGTTGATGGTTATGAGAAAAAAGTGTCATAAGAAATATAAGTTTTTCTTTTATTAACTTTCTTGCTTCGGTTGTTGCATCTACTGTATTTGTCATAGCTGTACAATATTCTTTTATTTCTTGAACAGATGAAACATGTACATTTCCACAATGTATATGATACATTTCTAATCCAGAAGCTTCATAAACCTTTAGCCAATAATCCTTATCCCATTGTTTAATATCTATTTCCATTGCTGTATTAAGGTCGTTGATAAGTTTAGTCGGAACTTTATTTTTATAATAAAAATTAATATCAGCCACAAAACCCCATGTTTTTGTAACTCGCGTGTATTCCTTCAATGCTTTTATTTTATCTTTAATAAAGGCTGTCGAGCCACCCGACATTGTAAGATCAAATGATTCGTCGTCGAAAGGAAGGTTCATTCCATCAGCAACCTTAAAATCAATAAATTTTTTAAATGCATCTTTTTCTTTAAACTCATTAGCTGTTTTAATCATTTCTGGACTAATATCAACTCCTGTAACAAAACAATGCGCAAGGTGCGTAATTTCAAAACTTGTATAGCCTGTATTACACCCTACATCAAGAACCTTTGAGTTTTGTCTAAGAAAACAATTTTGTACGATTCTTCTAATAGAATCTTTTCCTCCAGGCGGTCTATTTACCTCTTTAATATTTGCGAGTAATTGAACATAGCTCATTTTTTCAATATCACTTAATTCTAGTGTTACCATAATTATGTATAAAATATTATCTAATAATTTCTCTTTGTGTAATTGATTTTGGGTTAAGTAATTTAACAACTCTATTAAAAAACATTTTTGCTAATAGCGTATTGTCTTTATCGATATTACAAACAAATACATCTAGTGTTGCGTAATTCATTTCTGGCCATGTATGTATGGAAAAATGTGATTCTGCCAAAGCTATAATTAATGTAAAACCGCCTCCTGCAAATTCATGTGCGGTAAATCCAACATTAGATAATCCTATTTCTTCAATAAGTTTTAATATTTTATTTTTAATAAAAGGTAAGTCTGTAAGAGTGCTGTTTTCTTTAGTAAAAACTTCCCCTAAAATATGTAAGCCTGTTGTGATATTTTTTTTCATATTTTATTAAGTTTTTCTTTTAAAAATGATTACCTTAATTATTTTTAATAATACTATCGTATTAGAAAATAACAAGTCCCTTCTTATTACAGATTATAAGATATCCACTTCTTATATAAGTCCTCTTTAAAGTCTGCAGATTTTTCTTTTGTAGAGTATAATAAAATAGTTATGAAAATTTTAAAAGATAACGATATTTTCAAAAATCCCGAACACACAGAACCAAATTCATACGAAGACAGGCAAACTGTTAAGATAATTATTAAAAATGACAAAGGAGAAATTGCTTTGATAACCAATCCTATTCATAATTTTTTTCTTTTACCAGGTGGTGGGGCAGAGAGTAACAATTTAGAAAAGGAAGCAGAGAGGGAAGCTTTGGAAGAAACTCATTGTTATACAAAAATAATAAAAGAGGTTGGTAAAATAGAAGAGTTTAGAAATAGAAATGCTAAGCATTATATAACTACTTGTTCTCTTGCGGAAGTAATCAAAAAAAGTGACGAGGATTTGAGAACAGAAGAAGAAAAGAAAAACGGACTTATAGTTCAGTGGTTTGAATATGATGAAGCTTTAAGGATTCTCCAAAAACAAACTAAGCAAGTTAATAATGGAGAAGTTAAATTTTACAATACAGCTTTTAATATAATTCGTGATTATTATTTTCTAACTTTATTAAAATAACAAACAATTATGATTTAAAATCATAATCGTTTGAGATTAATTTAATTTTAATATTGATTGAATTTTTTCAGCTTCTCCTTTTGGGTATGCTATTCCGTTCCAATGTTTAAAGCCGTCATTTTTAAAACGAGGAATGATGTGGATATGAGTATGAAAGATAATTTGTCCAGCATCTGCTTCGTTATTTATTGTAATATTTATTCCATCAGCATTTAATTTGTTTTTAATATGTGTAGCTAATTTTTTTACTAAAATCATTAACTCCCCTGAAAGGCTATCTTTCATTTCTAAAATATTTCTAGAATGTTTTTTGGGAATTACTAAAATATGTCCTTTGTTGATAGGGTTAATATCTAAAAAAGCTAAAAACTTTTCATCCTCGTATATTTTATGGCTAGGGATTTCTTCCGCCACAATTTTACAAAATAAGCAATCATCCATACTTCTATTATATGCTAAAATAATGAGATGGAAAAGAAAATAACTTTAGGAAAAGATTTGCCTGAAAAAATTAAAGAAGAATTTAAGATATACCCTGAATTATTAGGGCAATTGCTTTTTTATAGGGATATAAAAACACAAGTTGAGGCTGATAAGTTTTTAAATCCTAGTTATGAAAAAGATACTCATGACCCTTTTTTAATTAAAGGTATGGGATTGGCTGTGGAGATGGTTTTAAAAGCTGTTGATAGTGGGCAAAAAATTTTAATTTATAGTGATTATGATGCTGATGGAATTCCAGGAGCTGTAATTTTAAATGATTTTTTTAAAAAAATTGGTTTTGAAAATTTTATAGTGCACATCCCTAATCGTTTAAAGGAAGGTTATGGTTTAAAAATTAAAATAATTGAAAGATTAAGAGAAGAAGAAAAAATTGATTTAATAATTACTGTAGATAGCGGAATCACTGATGTAAAGGCTATTAAAAAAGCTAAAGATTTAGGAATAGATGTAATTATTACAGACCATCATTTGATAAATGGTGAATTACCTCCTGCTAATGTAATTTTAGATTCAAAACAGGAAGACGATAATTATCCCGATGATATGTTGTGTGGAACAGGTGTAATTTTTAAATTAATTTTAGCGTTAATTGAAAAAGGTAACTTTAATTTGAAAAAAGGTTGGGAGAAGTGGTTATTAGATTTAGTAGGCTTAGCTACTGTTGCTGATATGGTTCCTTTAAGAAATGAAAATAGAGTTCTTGCTCATTATGGTTTAATGGTTTTAAGAAAATCTCGTCGTTTAGGTTTACAAAAATTATTTAGAAAAGCCTGGGTAAAACAGCATCAATTAGTAGAAGAAGATATTTCCTTTATGATAGCCCCTAGAATAAACGCAGCTTCACGAGTTTCTGATCCTCGGATTGCTTTTGACTTATTATCTACTCAGGATGAAGTAAAGGCAGGATTGTTGGCTGATGAGTTAGATAAGTTAAATAATAAAAGAAAAACTCTAGTGGCTACAGCTGTTAGAAAAGCAAATAAAAAAATAAAAGAAAGAGAGGTAAAAGATGTAATTGTTATTGGAGACCCTGAGTGGAATGTTGGACTATCGGGCTTAATTGCTTCTTCATTACAAGGAGAATACGGGAGGCCTTGTTTTGTGTGGGGGACAGATGAAAATGGAAAATATTGTGGTTCTTGTAGAGCAGAAAATATTGATTTAGTGGAGTTAATGAATCTAGTAGAAAAAGATGTTTTTGAACATACCGGAGGTCATAAGATGGCTGGAGGTTTTGGGGTAAACACAGAGCAGATTCATTTTTTAGAAGAAAAGATTTTAAATGCATATGAAGAAATTAAAGATAGAGTCGTTGAAACAGAAATTTTTGTAGATAAGAAGATAGATTTAGATCAAATTAATTGGGAGAATTACAAATTAATTGAAAAATTAGCTCCTTTTGGAATGGGTAACTCTAAGCCATTGTTTTTGTTTGAGGAGGTAGAAATTTTTGGAGAAAAAGTTTTTGGAAAAACTGCTAATCATTTAGAATTAGTTTTTAAAAATTCTAAAAATGAAAAGATAAAAGCAATTGATTTTTTTAGTGCTTATGTAAACGATAAAAAGTCATTATTAAAAATTGGTCAAAGAATAAACTTTTTAGCTAATATAGAAAAAAATAATTTTAACGGAGCAAATGAATTACGGCTAAGGATAGCTGAAATTATAAAATAAAATTTTGTCTTTTTTCATAGAGGGGAAAGTTTTTTAATGATATAATTTTAATACTTGTCCCGTTAGAGATTTCGGGTTAGATTATAGAAAGATTATTAATTTAAATAAGAAAATAGATAAAAATCGTTAATAGATTTTTATCTCTAATGGGATGAATATAAAAATATTTACAGACGGAGGTTCAAGAGGAAATCCTGGAATTTCTGGAGCGGGAGCTGTTATTTTTGATGAACAAAATAACGAAATGAGAACAACATCAAAATTTTTAGGAAAAAAAACAAATAATTGGGCTGAATACGAGGCTGTGATAATTGGTTTAGAGTTAGCCTATAAGGTTTTTGGAGATAAAACAAAAGAAACAAATTTTGAAATAAAAATGGATAGTCAATTAGTTCAAAGACAGTTAAAAGGGGAGTATCGGGTTAAGGAAGAATCCTTAAAAGAGCAATTTCTAAGGATACATAATTTAATAGTGAAATATTTTCCTAATATAAAATTTACACATATTCCTAGAGAAGAAAATAAAAGGGCTGACGAGTTAGCAAATGAAGCGATGGACGATAATTAGCTGTCTAGGAAATTAGGAAGTTAGCTGGTTAGGAGAAAAGGGAGAGGCAAATCCTCCTTCTGTATGCTTCACAGATATT
>JAGLSI010000015.1 GCA_023135835.1 Minisyncoccota bacterium | reverse complement strand
AAAATATGTGTTATAATATATACAGAAGTTTAGGATAGTTTTTATAACAAAAAAGGAGATTAAAATGAAAAGTTTTAAAATTATTGTATGTTTGTTGGTAGTGGCCTCTTTTTTTCTTTCAACTCCAGTTGTTGTAGAAGCTCGTAGAGATTCTTCAAAACGACAGGCTCAAGCTGAAAAGTTTCGGGCAAGGGGTGAAAAAAGAATGGCGCGGGCAGGTGAACTTGCGGGGCAGATGGGGATTGAGTTTGATCCTCAGAACGCGAAACTAAAGGTGGTAGCAGAAGTGCCAATCATCATTAACGGTCATAAAGTTCCTGAAAATCTCTTTACGGAAAAAGAGAAAGAAGGGATCGCGACTGCCGAAACAATAAGGAGAATGATGATGGGGAAATAATCTCATCAAGATTCTCTTAATAAGGTGTGGACTTTTAAAGTTCACACCTTTTTATTTTCTTGATACTTAGTCTTTATTACTTTATACTAAAAAAATGAATCCCGTTAGAGATTTGGCGGGGATAAAAATTACTAATTAAATTAAGATTGTTTACTTTTTGTAAATTATCTCTAACGGGATGAAATTTTATCTTATTTTACATAATATTAGAAGTGCTCAGAATGTAGGCTCTATTTTTAGAACGGCGGATGCCTGTGGTATTTCAAAAATATTTTTAAGTGGTTATAGCCCAAAACCGATAGATAGATTTGGAAGGGATGTTTCTGCTATTTCAAAAACGGCTCTTGGAGCAGAAAAAGATATTGAATGGGAATATTTTTTTCAGCCTAATAAAATAATTGATAATTTAAAAAAAGAAGGGGTAGAAATAATTGGGATAGAGCAAGATAAGCAATCTATTGATTATAAAAAAATAAAAATAAAAAAATCCACAGCTTTTATAGTAGGGAATGAGGTAAAAGGAATTTCAAAACAACTTCTTAAAAAATGTGACAAGGTTGTAGAGATTTCAATGAAAGGAAAAAAAGAATCCCTAAATGTTGCGGTGACAACAGGAATTGCTTTGTTTAGGATTTTAGGAATTTAGTTTTAAATATTATTTTTATATCTAGTGGATGAGATTAAAAAAGGAAGTGAGAAATAAAAAAAGCCCTATTTAAAAATAGAGCCCTTTTCCAGTATAAAATATTGTATTAAACTGGGTGTTTCGTAAAGTTCATAGTAATTCTTTTTAGAATTAAATAAAATAATGTTATCCCGATAATTGAAAATGAAATAGTATAAGATTCAAAATATTTAGTACTTGATGCTATTATTTGAACACATGACATCATGATGAGAATACAACCACTAGCTACCCCTAAAGAAATTAGATTTTTTCTCGTGTTGAGAATAGCCACTATCATTAATATCATTAAAATAACTCCTGTTATTTGCAGTAAGAATGCATAGATTAAATTGGTTGAAGTAAAATGTTTCAACGTATTTATAAGACTTGAAAAAACAAGTACCACCATCATATATAAAACTAAATACTTAAATATCTTTTTCATCTCACTCCTCCTTAAATTTATTTTTAACATTTACAAACTAAAGAAACAATATCACAATAACTAACCATGATCAATGCTAGTTGGTAATGTATACACACTTATGTCCCTTTTTGATATATTTTTAATTAATAACTATAAGAGTCAACTAATTTACCTTGGCTATCTCGTAATTCAATAATTTCTCTAGTTTTTCTCCATAATTCTTGGCTTCTATTTAGGAAAATTCTCCACTCAGGTTTATAAAAATCAAAATCATTTTTGTAACTTGTTATGCAGGCATTATGGTTTGCGTTTGTTACTAAATAATTTCTACATTCACTCTGCATATCTAGAGGGTAGTTTAAAGGTGTTTCACATTTAGAAATAGAATCAATATAATCCCAGCAATCAGGGTTAAAGGAATTAGGTCCTGTAATAGGTAAATTTTCATCTTCAATTAAAGGACATTTTTTATCTAAATTAGGTTCAAAGTCTTGAAATTGTTCTAGGTACCCTGAGCATTTATTAATTTGAAAAGAAAAACCTATTGGAGACCTTCCGCTTATTATAATTATTTCTTCACCTCCAGATACAAAAACTGCTTGAAGGTAATTTTTTTGTGAAGTATAAGGTAATTTCACAGCATCACCTAAAATAACCTCTGTTCCTGTAATACCGCTTTTAAGTTTCCAATCAGAAATATTTACTTTTTCTCCTTCAAGATTATTTACTTTTAATTTAATATATTCCTCATTTACATTAGAGCGAGATCCATAATTTCGGCTAATTTCTATTTTATCTTTATAAATAGAAGTATCTTCTCTTTCTTTAATTTTTTCTAAGTCATATTCTATCTGATCAGCTTCTTGTTTAGCTTTTTCTATTTCTAATTGTAGTTTTTCTTCTTGTGAAAGGTTTTCTTCAGAGATAGGTCTTTTTAAAAAACTCCAAAAAGAAGGAACTTCGCCGTAAATTTCACTAGGCTCATTAAAAGTTGGGGGAGTTATAAACATACCTTCTTCCATACGAGAAACTCCTCCAGATAAAAGCCAAATTATCCCTAACCCCCCTAAAATTAAAAGTATTGTTTTTGCAGCACTATCCATATATATAAGTATAAAGTATCAAGTATTAAGTATCAAGAATTTATTTTTTAAATTTATTTATGAGAATTTCTCTTGTAATCTTTGCATCGTCCCAATCAATTTTACTATTATTTGGTCCCATTATATATGGGTCAGTTCCTTTTCCTGAAATTAAGACCGTGTCTCCTGTTTGAGCAGAGGAAATAGCTTTTTCAATAGCTTCTTTTCTATCTAAAATTGTTTCATATTTTATTTTAGAAATTCCCTCAGCAATATCTTTAATTATTTTTAAAGGATCTTCATCATAAGGATCTTCGTTTGTTAATATAATTTGAGAACAATATTTATCAGCAATAGAACCCATTACTTTTCTTTTCCAAATATCTCTACCACCACCAGTGTTTCCTAAAATACAAATTTTATTTGAGTTTGGAAAAGCTTGGTAAAGTTTTTCTAATGAGTCTGGTGTGTGAGCATAATCAACTATTACTTCAAAATCTTGCCCTTCTTTTATTTTTTCTACTCTACCCCGAATACTTTTAAAGTTTTTAATCGCTTTTTTTATAATATTAATATCTATTTTTTGAGTTTCTGCGAATTTAATTGCAGACAAAATATTATAAATATTAAACTCTCCTGAAAGAGGGGATTCTATTTTTGAATTTTGATAATTAAAACTTAGCCCATCTTTTTTCAACTCAAAAGGGTTAGCTTCTGTAATAGAATAAGAAATTTTATTTTTAATATTTATATTTAAAAATTTAGAACCTTCTTTATCATCAGAATTTACAATAAGAGACCTATTTTTTTTAGAGGAGTTTTCTAAGGCTTTGGTAATTTTTAGTTTAGCTTTTAAATAATTTTCATAAGAGCCATGTGATTCTATGTGTTCAGGCGCTAGGTTGGTAAAAATTAAAGAGTTAAGTGAAATAAATTTATGACGAAATTGTTTTGTTCCTTCAGAAGTCATTTCTAAAATTACATAATCACATTTTTTATTTACAGCTTTTCTTATAAAGTTTTGAATAAAAAATCTTCCAGGCATTGTCATTTTAAATTTATTTGCAGTAGATTTTTCTCCAATTTTAAAACGCAGGGTTCCAGCCAAAGCAGTTTTATAACCAGCTTCCTCTAAAATTACATTTACAAGTTCTGCTACAGAAGTTTTTCCTTTTGTTCCAGTAATTCCAATTACAAAAATTTTACGAGAAGGGAAGCGATAAATAATGGCTCCAGTTAAAGCAAGAATATAATGATAAATAGGTTGCCCTAATTTGAACAATTTAGTGGGAATTATTTTTTTGATTTGAAAAAGTATATTATCCATTATTTGAAATTTATAACTCAAATTTTTAGTAAATTATTTTCCTAAAAATTTAATAGTTTCTTTTATTTTTTCTCCCACATCTGTAATTTTTTTATCAATTTGTTGAAGAGCTTTTTTTGCTTCTTGTGAATTATAACCAAGAGCTTGAAGAGCTTCAATTACATCTATATCTTCTTGAATATTATTTGGAAGAGTTGTTTCAATTTTTGATATTTTATTTTTTAATTCAAGAATGATTTTTTGGGCATTTTTTTGTCCAATTCCTGATACTTTTGTTAAGTAACTTGTATCTTCAGAAGAGATTGCAGAAAGTAAAGTATCTACGCTAGCCACATTTAAAATTCCTAAAGCTGTTTTAGGTCCAATTCCTGAAATAGTAATAAGTAAAGCAAAAAAGTTCATTTCTGACTTTTCTAAAAAACCATATAAATCCATAGAATTTTCTCTAACTGCTAAATGAGTCCAAAAAGTTAATATTTCGGTTTTATTTTTTAAAGATTCAAAAGTTTCTGTACTTATAAATAATTTATAACCTACTCCTGATACATTTAAAACGATATAATCTTCATCCTGAAAAGATATTTTACCTATTAATTGTGAGATCATTAATTATAGTATACTGTATTCGGTATTTTGTATCCAGTATTCTAGTAGAAATTAATAAACTCAAAACAGTTGATTTTTGAGATAGATTGGGGTAGTATACTTGCATATGCCAGTAATTAAATCAGCAAAAAAAGCACTTAGAGGTTCAGAAAGAAAAAGAATTTTTAATTTGCGAAAAAAGAGAATAATGAAAGATGCAGTAAATACTGTAACTAAATTAGTGTCTGTTAAAAAAATAAAAGAGGCTAATGAAAAATTATCAGATGCCTATAAAGCAATTGATAAGGCTGTTAAAAGGGGGATATTGAAGAAAAATACTGCTGCTAGAAAAAAATCAGTTTTAGCTCGTTTAACAAAGAACACTTCTAAATAAATAAAATTGAGATAACAGAACGCTCTAAAAGAGTGTTCTGTTATTTTTTATGTTAATATATTTACATGGATAATCTCTTTTTGAAAGAAAATAAAATTATTAAAGTAATTTTTTTCTCATTCATTTTTTTACTAATAATTGATATTAGTCAATTCTTTAATTTTCATAATATTTTATCTGATTTGAATTCACGGATGGCTGAAGAAAAGATGTTATTAAGAAATATTGAGGTTCAAATAAGTCAATTAGGAGAATTAAATAAACAAAAACAAATTGAATTAGAATATTCTTTATTAGATGAAAAAGGTAAGCGAATTTTCGCTAATTTAGATTTAAAAGAAGATATTTTAACTAAAGGAGGTGAAAATTTAATTAATATTATTGATCAATGGGAATCCTATATTGTTTATCTTGAATGTGATTTTAATTATAATGATACAAAAGAGTTAGCTTTTCGTTTAAATGGCTCAGGTTTATTAGTTCAAGAGTCTAATGGTACTATTTTAGTTTTAACTAATAGACATGTTGTTTCTAATTCTGATTATTTTGCTAATCAATGTACTATAAAACTTCCTAAAGAAGAAATTATTTTAGTGTCAGAAGAAATTTTAATTTCAGACGGCGGTTTTGATTGGGGATTGATAAAAATAAATACTACAAATCCTTTAATAAATGAAATTATGGAAATACCTCCTCATATTTGTTTAGAGAAGCCGGTTTTAGGAGATGAAATTGCTATTTTAGGTTATCCTAGTATTGGAGATAGAAATAACATAACAGTAACAGAGGGTATTATTTCTGGTTTTGAAGATGAATACTTTATTACTTCTGCTAAAGTAGAACAAGGAAATTCAGGGGGAGCGGCTGTCTTATTAAAAAATAATTGTTATTTAGGAACACCTACTTTCTCTGAGAAAGGGGAGTTGGAGTCTTTGGCTAGGATTCTAGATGTTGGAATTTTAGTTGATTAACAATAATATAATATATGGTATTTTTTTATTTATAATTTGTGCCCTCGGTAGGAATCGACCCGCAGTTACTAAGGTTTTTCTTTGTTTTCGTAAACTCAAACTCGAAAAACCAAAGTACTGCTGGTCGCGGCTCGGAAAAGGACATTTAGTCCTTTTCCTATCACCGTTCGATTCCTTTATCAAAACAAAAAAAGAGAAAACCCTGATTTACAAAATCAAGGTTTTTTCTTTTTGTGCCCTCGGTAGGAATCGAACCTACATCCTAACTTCCGCAAAGTTATATTCTATCCATTGAACTACGAGGACAATTTTATTAATGACATAAAGTAAGAGTGATTGAAAAAAGTAGCGAGTGAAGTTTTTCAATTACCGAGCCGAGGATTTAATATATGGAAACCATATAATTCCTACGTTCAGATTATGTGAAAATGAATTTCCACAAATCTTCACTTGAAATTATAATACGAAGTGTTTCTATTACCAAACTTTTTCTAGAAGGGTTTGTAAAATTGATTCATGAAGTTCTTCTTCTATTAAATACCTCAATAAATAATTTCTTATTTGGTCTATATCTGTTTCTAAACCCAAAGGGATTATAATATAAGGACTTAGTTTTTTCAAAGGTTTAATTAAAATTTTTCCCTGCTTATTTTTATTAATAGAGTCAGAGTTTTTTTCAATCCAAAAAGATTCTAACTTTTTTAAATTAATTTCTTTATTTTTAATAATTATTTTCTCAGAAATTATTTTTATTGTTATTAGGTCTGGTTTACGACTAGCAAAAATAGAAATAGAAAAAGCAGTTATTAATATAAGAATTCCAAATAATATATTTCCAGATAAATAAAACATAAAAGAAAAACCAAAAGTCAGTATCCAAACAACCCAAAACCAATTAGCTGATTTAGGGCTGAAATCGTATTCAAAAGCTTTCCATTGTATTTCTTTATCCATATAAATATTTTATCATAAATTATAGAATTTTTATTTAATATATTTATTTGACTTTAGGTTTTATCGGGTATATACTCATAATTATAAAAAAATTATTAATTAATTTTTTAAAATAAAATTATGAATATAACCTTAAGAATAAAAAATTTTCCGATATCGTTTTTTTCCGTAGTGCTCGGGCTTCTTGGTTTAACAATAGCTTTACAGAAAGCTGAAATGGTTTTTGGTTGGCCACAAAATATTTATCAATACTTCTTATATTTAACCTTAACAGTATTTTTAATAATTTCTGTAATTTATATTACTAAAATTATTAAATACCCTAAAGAATTAAAAAAAGAATTTCTTCATCCTGTTAAAATTAATTTTTTTCCTATACTAGCCAAGATATTTTTACTTCTCAGTATTGTCTTTTTAGAAATTAACATGTTGGGTTCAAGAAATCTTTGGTTTGTTGGAGTAGCTCTGCAATTATTTTTTTCCTTAAGTATTTTGTCAGTTTGGATAAGGCATTCAAGTTTCAAAGCACACCATTTAAACCCTTCTTGGTTTATGCCAATTGTGGGAAGTGTAATGGTTCCTATTGCTGGGACAGCTCATGGTTTTGTTGAGATATCCTGGTTCTTTTTTAGTGTTGGTTTAATTATGTGGTTAGTTCTCTTCACTATTGTTTTTAATCGCCTTATTTTTCACGATCCTGTTCCAGATAAGTTGATTCCAACTCTTTTTATTACTTTTGCTCCTCCAGCGATTGCTTTTATTGCTTATATAAAATTAACTTCTTCACTAGATCCTTTTGCTAGAATTCTTTATTATATTTCTCTATTTCTTTTGATACTTATTTTCACTCAAGCGAAGATGTTTTTACGCTTAAAATTCTTCCTTTCATGGTGGGCTTATTCATTTCCTACTGCAGCGGTAACTATTGCTACTATACTTATATATCACAACACTGGATTTTTATTCTTTAAAGTACTCTCTTTCTTGTTACTAGGACTTCTTTCGTTGATTATTATTTTCTTAATACCAAAAACAATAAAGGCTATCTATAACAAAGAAATTTGTATAGAAGAGGATTAGGTATTCAAAATAAAAACACAAAACACAAAGACATAGATTTAAAAACCTATGCTAAATATATTTTGAGAGATGGCACAAACGAAGAAAAAAGAGAATTAATGGGATGCTTTAAATCTAAGATTATAATAACTAAAAAGGTCGTTATGATAAATTAATATTTTTATCACGACCACTTCCAATTAATGGTAATTTCCACAATGATTTTAGATGTTTTTTTAGTCGATGATTATCTGATAGATGATAAATCTTTATAAAAATATATGATAGAGATAAGTAAAATTTACTTCTTACTGGATTATTAAAAGAATGATGTTCTAGCCCAAGATCAAAATAAGTATCAATTATATATTCATGAGCTTTTTCTTGTTTAAATAATCGAACTGCTTGATGTATAGATTTGAGACAGTCATTTTTAACACTTTTTAAGTGGTTTCTTGAGTTTTTATTTATTACAAAAAAATCATCTAGACTAAGCCATTTGATAAGTTTATAGTTTCCAATTCTAGCTCTCCAAGGTTTACCGACTATAAAGTAATGAAGTTTTAATTGAAGATAGTAAGCCCCATAAATTTGACCAGCAGTTCTGTGACAATATGCAACAGCACCAACATAAGGTTGTTCATTTAGTAATTTATACCCAGTATTTATAATTGTCTGAGTTGTTGTCCATATAGACTGGAGTTTTTTATCTAATTCTTTATATTGAAACTCTTCACTTTTTAAAGCAAATTCAAACCATCCTAGTGCCATATTAATGTTTTTCATTTCTCCGATTACTTCTCCTCCCTGGGCTATTTCTGATTTTGCTCTCATCAGACAAAATTGTGCAGACATTTCAGGTTTGTTTGCTTTACGAGAAATAACAGCCCCTACTTCCGATACTCGACAAATCTTTGTATTTTGATTTGTAATACTTAAGTTAATAATTAAATTATTAAGAGCAGATATTTTTTCACTATCTGATTGGTTGGAATCGATAATTTCAGAAAGTGTTTTTTCAAAATTATTTTTTTGATTTTGCATATATTTTTTTATATTTCCATTTATTTTTTATTTTACGAAAGAATGTTTTTGTTTCATTTTTTATAATTTTTAATATAAAAAATAAATCAAAAGGAACACGGCTAAACCAAATCCATTTTGTTTGTTTTTGTGAAGATATAAATTCTTTATCACAATGACTTCTAGTCATTCGATTTAAATTTTCAACAGAAGAACTAGGTAAAAGACCATATCCGTGATAATTTACCCATGTAAACATTACTGTTATTTCAGGAGAAAGAGGAAGTGTTAATTGTACATTTTTTTGACCAAATCCTGGTCCATAAAATTTTTGCCATTGAAGATCTGGATTAAACAGAACACAAGGATCATCAGAAGAAATGAACGGATGTTTTAAAATGTCAGGAGAACAAAGAAAAGCAATATTCATTTGTTTAAGTATATTTGATAAAAAAGGCAAGCTTTCCATCAACTGTAGCTTGTGTATATCTTTTTTGTACTCAAACCATTCCTTAACTTGTTTTGAATCAGTTACACCATGAGCGAGCGAAATTTGAGTACCGTGGTCGATTAATTGTTGTATAAAATCCTCTTGATTTTTCTTAAAACGTAAGGTTCTTTGTAGTTGCGCTGCAATAAAAATACAAAGATGTGCGTGGTCGTGGTCAGAAAGAGGTTTCTTCTTTTTTATTTCTCTCATTATATTTGCAAATTTTCCTTCAATTTTCGATAGATTTTGTTCAATTGAAAAGTTTTTCTCACCTTCAAATTTAATAGTATATAAATGATTTTCGGTAAATAAATTCACAGGTGCTTTATTTTTTCGACTTTTACCATCTTTAGTAAACACCCAGATATATGGTTCTTGCCCAATTGGAGTATTTGGGTCAACAAATTCTGAAAGATAACACTTTGGGACGAAGTGTTGTTTTTTAGGACCTTTTTGTTTTTTCCTTTTTTTCCTTTTTTTACTCATATTTTTTATACTTCAATTATATCGAACAATAAATAAAAAACACCCATATTAGGTGTTTTTTATTTATACTTGTTTTAGAAGGCACCAAGGTCTTCCGATAACAAGTATCCACTGCGGAGAGTGAGGGATTCGACTTCAACTCACTAAGTAAAATATTTCGTTCACAAAGTTCACTCATATTTTACTAAGTGGTTCCTGTCCGGGCTCACCAGTATGAAAATAAATTAAAAATTTATTTTCTCTGGCTCCGCCTTTCGAATCCACTCCTCCCTGACAAGACACTTTTTCTAAATACCTTAATCGGTATTTAAAAAAACTGTTGCGGAGAGGGAGGGATTCGAACCCTCGGTACGGTTTCCCGCACTCCGGTTTTCAAGACCGGTGCATTCGACCTCTCTGCCACCTCTCCATCGTATGTCGAATTATTTTTGTAAATCAATGCCTGTTACAGCTCTAAAATTTCTCTAAGAGAGGTCGAACAAGTTCGTCCACCTTCGCTACGCTACGGATGAATACTTCTAATGTCGTATTCATCCTCTCTGCCACCTCTCCGTGTAGAGTTTTTATGTCGATTACAAGAATTATCCTATCAAAATTTTAACAAAAAATCTACCCTAACTATAAAATTAAAAGAAGAAAAACTTTTAAAAAGTTTAAATTAAATAATGGTAATTAAATTAGTTATTTTAAACGGCTTTGTACTGAGCCGTTTAAAATGGCTTAAAATCTATCTATTAAAAGATAATAAATATTAAAAAATAAACGGCTCATTTTTTTGAGCCGTTTAAATATTTAAAAAGGTAAGCTTAGAAATTTTTATTTCTTTTTATTTATAAAGAAGATATAGATAATATCTAATATAGCCAAAGTGTTTAGTACTAAAAGAGCAATAAACCATTTCTTTTGGTTATTTTTTGCTGCTAACCACATTGAATAACCCTTCCAAGGTAATACCCAAAGCATTATTAGAACTAAAACCCATGTTGGGACAACAGTTGTTGTTTGTAGGTTTGATGTAAATAATTCCATATTTTTATTTTTATTAAATTGATAATTTTAAAAGTTATTTAATATAATTTTATCTTAGTTTATTATTTAAAACAATAATGATATTATAACATCATGAAAAAGAAAATATTTTTAGGTTTATTCTTATTACAAAGTTTTATTTTTCCTCAAATAATAAAAGCAGAGGATCTTAATTCAACAATTATACCAGAGAAAGTAGATATTTATTTGTTTGAAAGAGAAGATTGTTCTCATTGTGCTAGGGAAATAGCTTTTTTTGAAAAGTTAATTCAAGAACGAGATGATTTTAATCTTGTAATTATTGATATTCTTCAAGAGGGGAATAGACATCAGTTTGATTTAGTAACAGATAAGTATGATTTGCCTAAGGTTACTCCAACCACAATAGTTGGAGAAAACATATTTCAAGGTTTTGATACTCCAGAGACAACAGGACAACAAATTATTTCTTTAATTGAAAATAATAAATTAAACCAAGAAACAGAAGAAGATATTCTTCCAACACAAAGTTTTGAATTTAAATTACCCTTTATTGGTGTTGTAGATTTAAAAGATTTTTCTCTTTTTTCACTATCTTTTATTTTAGGTTTAGTTGATGGTTTTAATCCTTGTGCTATGTGGGTTTTAATGACTTTCTTATTAATTTTATGGCAGGTTGAAGATAAGAGAAAGATGTTTCAGGTGGCTGGATTATTTATTTTAGCCGAATCAATAATGTATTGGGTAATTTTAAACTTCTGGTTTAAGACTTGGGATTTTGTAGGTTTAGATCAAATAATAACTCCTGCGATTGGTTTATTAGCGGTAGGAGCAGGGATATATTTTTTGTATCGCTATTGGAAAAATCGTGGAAAATTAGTATGTGATACTGATTTAGAAAAACAATCTAAGACAGAAGGGAAAATTCGAAATCTAATAAATAGACCAATGAGTATTTTAACAGCTATTGGGATAATCGGGGTAGCTTTTTCTGTAAATATTATTGAATTTGCTTGTTCAATAGGAATTCCGCAAGCATTTACTAAAATATTAGAATTAAATAACCTAACTTTATTTACTGAGCAATTTTATATTTTCTTATATACTCTTGCTTATATGGTTGATGACTTTTTAATTTTCGGTTTAGCTTTATATGGTTTTAGTAAATTTTATGCAGTAGGGCAGAAGTATTCAAACCTGTCTTCTTTAATTGGAGGAATCTTAATGATAATTCTTGGAGTTTTGCTTTTAATAGCTCCAAATATTTTGGTTTTTTAGATATTGACATGTTGTTGTATCTATACTAGTCTTTTAATAGCTGTAACCTTTAAATTAAGAAGGAGGGAGTAAAAATGAATAAAAAATTATTACTCTCCGTCCGAGAGTTAATAAAGAACCAGAAGATTAAAAGGGATAGTTATATTATCGCTTTTGATTTGGATGAAACCCTTTGGAGTTTTGTCCCAAAACATTCTAATGAAGATCCAAAACCTTTTTACGAGAATATAAAGGTGGTTAATGAGTTGTTCAAGGATGATTCGTTAATAATAATTATTTACACCTCTCGTCCTATTGAGGATTTCAACGAGACAACTCAGCTTCTCGAAAAGTTTGGAGTAAATTATAATTCCATTCAATTCGGGAAAATGAAGTTTGATGTACTTGTTGACGATAAATGCATAAATCCTCACAAACCATAAGTAAAACAAACTGTAATTATTTGTTTCACTTATGGTTTGTTTTAATTATGTTAGAATAAATAATATGCAATTAATCATTTTAAGAGGTTTGCCAGGCTGTGGTAAATCCGTTATAGCTGATAAATTAGGACTTTATTTTAATAATGAGGTTGTTCATGGCGATAATTTCAAATTAAGATATTTAGAGAATAATTCTGATTTCAAAAAAGCATTAGAGTTTTCTTATGATAAAATCTTTAAAAAAATAAAAGAATTATTTGAGAACGGAAGTGAAATAATAGTAGTAGAAGAACTTTTTAATAATAAAAATTTAATTGATAAAATCTATAATTTTTGTAAAGAGAAAGAAATAGAAATTAAATCTTTTTACGTTAAACGAGATTTAGAAAAGCTTTTAGAAGTAGAAAATAACAGAAATAGGAAAATAAAAAATACAAAAAAGGATTTTGAAAAATTAGAGTACGAGATTAAAGAGATAGGAATTGAAAATGAAATTATTATAGATAATAATGGAACTATAGAAAGTTCCGTTGAAATAATTTTAGAAAAAATAAGTAAATAATCTTTAATAAGATGAATCCCGTTAGAGATCTTTTTGCTTATAGAAATAAAATGGGATTTATATTATAAATTTAACTAAGGTTGTCTGTTAAAAGCGGATTATCTCTAACGGGATGAATAAATTTTTAGATAATGTAGAAATTCCAGAATTTGTTTCTAGGGGAGGTCAGAAATTAAAATTTGCTTTGGAAAAATTTAATATAAATGTAGAAGGAAAAATTTGTGCTGATTTAGGGTGTAGTACAGGCGGTTTTACTGATTGTCTTTTACAAAATGGAGCTAAAAAAGTTTACTCAGTGGATACAGGGAAGAATGTTTTGGAGTGGAAAATAAAAGAAGATAAGAGGGTTGTTTTTCTTGGAGGGGTAAATGCCCTTCATGTAGAGTTGCCTGAAAAAGTAGACTTTATTTCTATTGATGTAAGTTGGACTCCACAAAAATTAATCATTCCTAAAGCACTGTATTTATTAAAAGACGGAGGAAAAATAATTTCTTTAATTAAACCTCACTATGAAATAGATAAAGTTTTATTAAAAAAAGGGAAAGCTCCTGAAGAACACTTGTTGGGGGTTATTGAAAAAACTAAACAAGATTTAAAAAATCTAGGTTTAAAGTTTTCTGAAATAATAGAGTCTCCAGTCTTAGGTCAAAAAGGAAAAAATAAAGAATATTTAGTTTGTATACAGAAATAACTTATTAGATATCTTTTTTGACTACTGATTTTAAATTTAATATTATATTAGTAGGTTAGTTCAGAAAATTAAAAAAAGGGGAGTATTATGAGAATATTTAGTATATGTAATCAGTGTAGCAGAATCATAGGGTGTGTTTGTAAAATTAATTCTCATTTACAGGAAGATGTACATTATTGTGAGTCTTGTAGTTCTCAAAGTAAACATTGTAAAAATCACGTTTTCACATCAGAAAATATTATTCGTGTTTATTGTAAAAAATGCGAAAGTATTTTTAGAGGAGGTGGTTAAGATGAATAAATAAGCCGTAAGAGTTCTTATCTTATGGTTTATTTTATTTATGTTACAATATTTTAGTATATGAGTCCCGTTAGAGATTTAATGAGAATAAAGAAAATTGTATTATGTTATCTAAAAACAGGAAAAAGAAATTATTACTTAATTTGGGAATATCTATTTATAATAGACTATCTCTAATGGGATGAAATATTTAGGAATTGATTATGGAAAGAAAAATGTTGGAATCGCGGTTTCAGATGATGGTGGAAATTTAGCTTTTGCAAAAGTAGTTTTAGATAATGATAAAAAACTTTTAGAAAATATTATAAAAATTATTAAAGAAGATAATATTGAAGTGATTATAATTGGAGAATCTAAAAATTTAAAAGGAGAAGATAATCCTATTCAAAAAAAGATTTTAGAATTTAAGAACAACTTAGCTAAAGCACTTTCACAAGGTGAAAGTGCTCGCTCAAACACTTCAAATAAGAAGTGTTTTAGAGAAGAAGATATTAAAATACCAATATATTTAGAACCAGAATTTTTAACAAGTGCTGAAGCTGAAAGGGTTCAGGGTGAAAATTTAAGGAATATTAGAAAACAAGATAGGGGGGTATCAAAAATTAAATTACAGAAAAATGACGCTTCTGCTGCTGCTTTAATACTTAAGTCTTATTTAAGTAAGACTTAAGAAGATTTAAGATTTAAGAAGTACGATTTAAGAAAAAATTTACTTCGTAAATTTTTCAAGACTTTTGACTTTCGACCTTAAGGACTTTCGACTAATTATTATGTTTAAATATTTAAATAAAACTAAACAATCTTTAAAAGATTGGTCATATAATCATTCTCATGGGAAAAATGCTAAGTTATGGTTAGCTATTTTTTCGTTTACTGAGGCTTCTTTCTTTGTTATCCCTCCTGATATTTTTTTATTAGCGATTTTAATAAATAATGGATCTAAGTGGATTTATTATTCTTTTTTAACAACGATTGCTTCTGTTCTAGGAGGATTACTAGGGTATGTTTTTGGTTTTTTCTTTTTTGATTTGGTAGGTGAATTTTTAATTAATACTTATAATCTCCAATCTCAGATGGCTGTTGTCTCAGGTTTGTTTCAAGAAAATGCTTTTTGGGCTATTTTTGTCTCTGCTTTTACTCCAATTCCGTTTAAGGTATTTACTCTTTCCGCAGGTTTTTTCCATATAAATCTTGTTACTTTTTTCTTTGCTTCTTTAATAGGAAGAGGTTTAAGATTCTTTACAGTAGGTTATTTAGTAAAATTATTTGGGAAACAAATGGCTCATTATTCTTTTAAATATTTTAATTATATAACCCTTTTAATTTTAGCTTTAATTCTTTGGGTTATATTTGTATAATATTGATTTAAGGGTTAATTAATGGTATATTTTTGTGTGTAAATTGTCCCCGTAGTTCAATGGATAGAACAAGAGTTTTCTAATCTCTCGATGTAGGTTCGATTCCTACCGGGGGCACAATAAGAGAATAAATAAACTTGTATTTTTTTATAAAAAAATATAGTATATATTTAATCAAATAAGGGCGATTAGCTCAGTTGGTAGAGCAGCGCATTTACACTGCGAAGGTCGGGGGTTCAAATCCCTCATCGCCCAC
>JAGLSI010000014.1 GCA_023135835.1 Minisyncoccota bacterium | reverse complement strand
GGAGCAAAAAACCACAATGTCTTAGGGCAATTTTTAGTAGAAGCCATCTTCATTACTATCATTGGTGGAATTAGTGGAATAGTTTTGGGAACCATAGTTTCATCTATTATCGCGATTGGAGCTCATCTTTTAGGGTACGAGTGGAATCTTATAATTTCTCTAGGTTCAATTATCTTAGCTTTAATTGTTTCAGCTGGAGTTGGATTATTTTTCGGATTTTATCCAGCCTACAAAGCAAGCAAGCTTGATCCAATAACAGCACTAAGATACGAATAATAAAGATAGTTAAAAGTCAAAAGCCCATAAAGTCCTTAAAGTAAAAATTTTCTTTCCTCCCAAGGCGGGCAAGTGCAAATTTTTCAACCAATAATCTAAATACCTAACCCCTCTAATAAACAAAACAATGAATTATTATTTTACAACAATTAAATCATCTTTTAAATTAGCTCTTGTTTCTTTTAGTGCTAATAAATTACGAACTTCCCTTGCTGTCTTAGGAGTAACAATCGGTATTTCTAGTATCATTGTAGTTTTTTCGGCGGGAGAAGGAATCAAAGGAATTGTTTTAAACCAAGTTGAATCATTTGGATCTGATACCATACAAGTTGAAATTAAAGTCCCTACTAGCAAAAAAGGAATGGCCAGTGAAGCCCAAAGTGCAGCAGCACTTCTACAAGGAGCCCAAGTAACAACCCTGAGTTTAGATGACCTAGAGGATGTTAAAAAACTACCTAATATCCTTGATGGTTATGGTGTATTTATGGGACAAGAAACAGTGTCTTATCATAATGAAATTTACAATACTTATACATGGTCAACTAATAGTTCTTTTATAAATATAGATTCCACAGAATTAGCTTATGGAAGATTTTTTACAAAAGCAGAAAATAACTCTTTAGCAACAGTAGCTATCTTAGGTTCTAAAATTAAAGAAAAATTATTTGGTGATAATGACCCTATTGGAAAAACAATTAGAGTACATGATGTTAGGTTTAAGGTAATTGGGGTTATGGAAGAAAGAGGGGCTTTAATGTCTTTTGATTTTGATGACTTTATCTATGTCCCAATAAAAACAATGCATAAAAAAATTTTAGGAATAGACTTTTTACATAATATTATAGTAAAACTTGAAGACACTTCTTTAATAGAAGAAAGTCTTGAAGAAATTAGAATAACTCTAAGAGCTAATCATGATATCAGTCCGCCAGAGGAAGATTTTGAAGGTTGGATGGACACAGGCAAGGATGATTTCAGGGTTATGGCAATGACAGAAATTTTAGAAATGTTTGATACAATGTCTGCTGTCTTAACTTGGCTTATCCTTGTAATTGTTGCTATTTCACTGGTAGTTGGTGGAATTAGTGTTATGAATGTAATGTATGTAATCGTAAATGAAAGAACATCTGAAATAGGGCTGAGAAAAGCTGTTGGGGCAAATTACAAAGACATAATGTTTCAATTTCTAACAGAATCAATCTTAGTAACCTTTGCGGGCGGAATTGTGGGAAGTATTTTAGGCTCTATTATTTCTTTAATTATTGCTATTGGAGCAAATTCTTCAGGAATTGATTGGAATTTTGTCTTACCTCTTAAATCTTTTCTAATAGCAGGATTATTTTCTTTAGTTTTTGGTATTTTATTTGGAACTACCCCAGCTAAAAAAGCCGCTCAGATGAACCCTATTCAAGCATTAATTCATGAGGACTAATCTCTGTTTATCCCCTATTTATAAAAAACGAAAGATATTTCTGATATAATATTGTTACTTATTTTTATTTTCTTACTTACAAAAATAAATTTTGAAATAATAAATGATTTTTTATTCTTTAAAAAATAAATTAATAGTTACTATTGCCACTGTAATTTTTATATTAGGTATATTAGCAACCTATACCGTTTTTTTATATTCAAAAAACATATTTTTTGAAAATGAAAAAGAAGCCTTATCAGCAATAGCTACTGAACAAGCTCAGCAAATTTCTATTATATTAAAAAACTCAACTGATTTATCAAAATTAATATCTCAACAAGATTTTGTTATTAATTATTTAAATAATTCAGAAAAAACCCATCAAAATATTGAGGTTTTAAACAGATTTAAATCTTATAATATAAATGATGAATACTCTTCTATTTATTTATTAGACTCGGAAGGAACAACCTTAGTCTCCACGGCTGAATCTTTTGTATCTAAAAATTATTCTTTTAGAGATTATTTTAAAAAAGCTCTTTCTGGAGAAAACTTCACTGATATTTCTATGGGAGTAACCTCAAAAGAATTGGGTTATTACTTTTCTTCTCCTGTTAAAAATATAAATAATCAAATTATAGGAGTTATGGTTTTAAAAATGAAACCAGATAAAATAGATGCTCTGATAAATAAATCTGATCACCAAGATATAATTAATAACTATGAATTATTAGCGATAATAGATGATTATAGTGTAATTTTTCATTCAAGCGATGAATCTAAATTATTTAAAAGCGTAGCAGAACTTAATCCAGAAACTTTGTCAGAGATAACTACTAAAAAAAGATTTTCTGATTATGAATTAGCCTCTTTGGATTATGATATTGCTCTAGATAAAATAAAAACATCAGAAAAACCCTTAAATTTAAAAGTCATAGATAAAACAGAAAATAATAATTTACTAATAAATATAGCTAAAATAAAAGACTATCCTTTTTGTGTAATAATTATAGAAAATGAAAATGCATTAATATCCAACGCCTTAAATATATCTTATACTTTGGGAATTTTCATTATATTAGCAATTATCTTAGCAGTAATTATTGTTAATATAATAATAAGTCGTTTTACAAAACCTTTAAGTGAATTAAATACTGTTGTAACAAAAGCTACTCAAGGAGATTTAAGCCAGAGAACTATAAAAAGCTCAGATGATGAATTAGGGATTTTAAGCAAAAACTTTAATAATTTAATAGGAAAACTTGAGAAAAACCTAGCTGAAGTTGAAAAAAAAGTTGAAGAAAGGACTGGGCAATTAGAAAAAACTAATCAGGCTATGGCGGGAAGAGAATTAAAAATGATTGAGTTAAAAAAAGAACTCAATGATTTAAAAAAGAAAGGATAAATTACTAATTAATAAAACAAAGTTATGTTAATAGAATGAAAATACGAACAAAAATAATTTTACCTATAGTGTTTACAGCCTTAGTTGTATTATCAGCAGCAACTTTTTATTCATATTTTTTTAATGTTAAAACACTTGAAATAGTTTTCAGCGAACATTTAGACACTGCAGTTTCTTCAAGAACTCACCATATTGATACTTTTCTAGAATCGGAAAAAGAAAAAATTAAAATGATAGCCTCATCTTTAATATTTAAAAGAGTCTTTGATGAAGACTCTCTTGATCATGACACTTATATAATAGAAGCTTGTAAAAGGGTTGATAAGATTATTGAAACTGACAGCACTATTTATGAATTATCTGTATTAGGTACTGACGGAGAAATTCTTTGTTCAAGTTCTAAAGAAAGTATTGGCTTAGATAAGTCGGACACTGATTACTTTATAAATGGATTAAAGGAGACTTATATTAAAGATGCTTATTACTCAGAATCTACTGGTAAAAACTCTATGGCTATCTCAACACCAATTATGTGTGAGAAAAGCGGATGTCTGGGTGTTATGGTATCTAAAATAGAGATGTCATCTTTAAATAATATTTTATCAGACAAAACTGGACTAAAAGAGACAGGAAACATTTATATAATAAATAAAGATGGTTACGCAATAACACCACTACAAACTAATGACGGTGCCTTTTTAAAAACCAAAATTGATTCAGAAAATACCAGAAACTGCTTAAAAATGTTTAGTGACAGAGAGGAGGAAACTCTTACACAAACAGAAATAATGCATAAAGACCATGAACCCTCTATTACATACATAAACCATGAGGGAGTTAAAGTAATAGGTTCTCATCACATCACACACTTAATTAACTGGTGTGTAATAGCAGAAATTGATGAATCAGAAGCCTTTGCCTCAACAAAAGATTTATTAAAATTTTCTATAATAAGAATTACCATCATTTTATTTTTATTTTTTGTTATAGCCTTTCTACTAGCTAAAAATATTAGTGAGCCAATTACAAAATTACGCTTAGGAACAGAAATTATAAAAAAGGGGAATTTAAATTATAAAGTTGGAACTAACTCAAAAGACGAAATAGGTGCTTTATCAAGAGATTTTGATGAAATGACACTTGCTATTAAAAAATCCCAAGCTGAAATTGATCAAAAAGTAAAACATCAAACAGAAGAAATTATTCAAAAACAAAAAAATATTGAGGATCAACAATTAGCCATCTTAAATGTATTAGAAGATGTTGAAAATGAAAAAAAATTAACTGAAATTGAACGAGATAAAATAGACACTATCCTCCACAGTATTGGTGATGGGGTTTTTGTAGTTGATAAAAATAAAAAAATTACCATCTTTAATGAAATTGCTGAAAAAATATCAGGATTTACAAAAGAAGAAGTACTAGGGAAAAACTATCTAGACATTTTAAAATTTATTCATGAAAAAGACCGTACTCCTAATAATGATTTTATTGAGAAGGCCTTTACTTTAGGGAAAATTCAAGCGATGAAAAATCATACACTACTAATCAAAAAAGATAAGACTGAGGTTCCTGTGGCTGATAGTTCTGCACCTATAAAAGATAGTTCAGGAAAAATAATTGGATGTATTATTGTTTTTAGGGATGCTTCAGCAGAGAGAAAAGCTGAGCAAATAAAATCAGACTTTGTATCTATTGCTTCACACCAACTAAGAACTCCTTTAACTGGAATTCAATGGGTAACAGAAAGACTGCTAAAAAATTCAAATTCCCTACCAGAAAAAGAACAGCAATATGTTAAAGATATCAACCTTTCTTCCAAAAGATTGTCTACTTTAGTAGATAGTTTGTTAAATGTTTCTAGAATTGAAGGTGGGAAAATAACAATTAAGCCAGAAAAAATTGAATTAATTGATTTTATAAAAGGATACATTACGGAAACTAATCCGTTAACTACAAATAAAAATATTCAATTAACCTTTGACAATCATCCAGAAAAACTAGAAATTCTTAGTGACCGTTCAGGAATAAGAAATATAGTTCAATCCTTAGTCTCCAATTCAATTGAATATACTCCCCAAAATGGAAAAATAGAAATTTCTGTAGAAGAAACTGAGACAAAAGACTCTTTTTTGTTTAAGGTAAAAGATAGCGGAATAGGAATTCCTAAACAAAACCAAAAAACTATTTTTGATAAATTTACTCGTGGAGAAAATGCTCAACAAGTTAAAACTGACGGAACAGGATTTGGATTGTATATTACAAAACAAACGACTGATCTTTTAGGAGGAACTATAAGATTTGAATCGGAAGAAAATAAAGGAACAACATTCTTTGTGACCTTGCCTAAAATATCAAAGGCTAGGGAGGGAGGAAAAAGTTTTGTTTAAAAACATTTCCACAGACCTGCTTACAAAAAGTTACTCTAAATTTGATATAATATTAACAATTATTAATTAAAGAAAAATAGTATGGCAGATATAAAAATAGTGTTAGTAGAAGATGATGAAATTTTATCTAAAGTAATTAAAGAGGAGTTAGAAGAAGCTGATTTTAAGGTTTACTTAGCTACTGACGGTGAAAAAGGGTTAGAAACAGCTACATCAAAAAAACCTGATTTAGTACTTTTAGACTTAATGCTTCCTAAGATGCATGGCTTTGAAGTTTTAGAAAATCTAAAAAAATCACCTGAAACTGCCGAAATCCCCGTAATTATTTTAACAATGTTAGGATCTGATGATGATATTAAAAAAGGACTTAAATTAGGTGCAAGTGATTATATTGTTAAATCACAACATGCAGTTGGAGAAATTGTAGATGAAGTAAAGAAATTTTTTGCAAACGAAAGCCACCCTGAACAAAATAAGATAAAAGAAGAAAAATAAATAAAGTCTTTTTACTTTCTCACTTTTATATTTTACTTTTTATGATGTTTTTTAAAAAAGCTATAATAGTATCTATATTTTTTTTATTAAGCTTTTTTCCTCTTGCTAAATTATTAGCTGACACAACAACTTATAATTTTTCAGGAGTAAACACAGGAAATGATGGAATAAATGGAAACCCGATTGCTATAGAACACGATTCTGATATTTTCCCTTGGACAACAATAGTTGAACAAAATGACTCAGTAAATCCTACTGATGCCGAATATATAAATATATCTACTAATAATACTTCTCAGTGGGCAACTGATGATCCAGGAAGAAATGATGAAATAGTTATCACTTATAAATTTTTTATTCAAGAAACTATAAGTGATATTTCTAATATTCAGATAAAATGGAACGGAAACACTGACGGAATTTTGGCTTCTAACCACTCTGTTTTTTTAAGAAAAAATAATTTTGATGAGTTTGGAGGAACAAATACATGGGTCCAACTAGGGTCTTCCTTATCTATTCCCCAAGACACCAACACTGATTTAATTAGGGATTTAACCGCTGATTTTGGAACATATGTTGACGAAACATCAGGGCAATTTGAATTTGTAGTTACAACAGATGGAAATTCTGAAGATTTAAGAACTAATTATATTGAATTAATAGTTACTTATACAACTACCCCTACTCCCGACACTACCCCACCATCTGCTATTTCAGACTTAAGTTCTTCAGGAGCTACAATTAATTCAATTGATTTAAATTGGACAGCAACAGGAGATGACGGAGATACTGGAACAATATCAAGTTATGATATTAGATATTCAACAGCTACTATTACGGAATCTACTTGGTCTTCATCTACTCAAATTTCTGGAGAACCCTCTCCTTCTGTAGCAGGGTCTTCTGAATCAATGACTATTTCGGGCTTAAATCCAGATACTCTTTATTATTTTGCGGTTAAAAGCTCTGATGAAGTTCCAAATATATCAGATATTTCAAATGTAACAAGCCTTAGCACAAATAATGTTCCTCCTGTTTTAGACAATACCCCACCATCTGCTATTTCTGACCTAAACCCTTCAGAAGCAACGTATAACTCAATTAACTTAAATTGGACTGCAGTTGGGGATGATGGAATTACAGGAATAGCAACAAGCTATGATATTAGATATGCAATTTCTCCAATTACAGAAGCTACTTGGTCTTCAGCAACCTTAGCTATTGGAGAGCCTAGTCCGTCTTCACCAGGAGACTCTGAATCTTTTAACATTACAAATATTTCTTCTGAAACTACATATTATTTTGCAATCAAAACTTCTGATGAGTCAGGAAACCAATCAACAATTTCAAATATTCCTTCTTTAAGTACATTAGCGGAACCTAGTATATTTATTCCTACAAACGCATCAGGAGGAGTAGCAGCAACTAGTGTTATATTTTCTGGATTAGCTTATCCTGAAAGTAAAATCATAATCCAATCCAAAGACTCTGTTAACCCTATTTATAATAATGTTCCCCTCTCAGCATACTCTATTTCTGACTCTGGAGAATTTTATGTAAGCTACACCGCTTTGTTAAGTGGAGCATATTTTTTCACTCTACAAGCCCAAGACAAAAATAATCAAAAAACAGATATCATTTCTTTTAATATAGATTTTCGTACAGATAAAAAATTAATAGTAGAAGATATTTTTTTAAGCCCAACCTTAAGTTTTAATCAAGACTTGTTGCGCTTAAGTGATGCGTTAGAAATTTATGGTTATTCATCCCCAAATTCTAAAATAAAATTAGAAATAGATGATATAATATTAGAAGAAATTATTTCTGATGAAGATGGTTATTATTCATTTGAATTTAGCCCTGGAGACTTTGCCCTAGGAATTCATTACGCAAGAGTTAGCCAAAGCAAAGATGATAGAGAAAGTAATTATACCTCTCCACGAAGTTTTAAAATAACCTCTTTAATATACCCTAAAGCAGATTTTAATAGGGATAATTCTGTTAATGTTACTGATTGGAGTGTTTTCTTGTATCGCTGGGGGGATATAGAAAATAATTTACGAAATGAAATAGACTTAGATTCTAACGGAATAATTGATGTTAGTGATTTTAGTATATTTTTAAAAGCAATTAAAATTATATAATTACAATGTTTAATACAATTTTATTACAAATTAATTAATAACAAACTTCTATATTATTATGAAAAAAACATTTTTCTCCATTATTTTTACCATAGCTTTTCTTACTTCTTTAAACATAACAGAAGCGGCTACTTTATATCTATTACCTGAATACAAAAATATTGATATTGGACAAGAATTTTTTGTAGATGTTAAAGTAAATTCTGAAAATGATTTCATTAATGCTGTTCAGTCAACTATTTCTTTCCCTTCTAATATTATTGAAATATTAAGCATAGATAAACATGAATCTGTTTTTAATTTTTGGATAGATGAACCTGATATAGAAGAAAATGAAATAACTTTTATAGGAGGAACTGCTAAAGGAGTTTCTGGCGATTCTTTGCAAATAATTCGTATACAATGTAAATCTATTGGCGCAGGAATAGCTAGTGTAAATATTTCAAAATCTGTTATAACAGCAAATGATGGAAAAGGGACTAATATTTTATCTACTATAGAAAAAACGGACATAGAAGTTGGAACTGCAACAATTACATCTAATGCCTCTATAAAAATAAAGCCTGAAGAAGTTCCTATAATTATTCCTCAAGAAATACAAAGAGAGGCTATTCTAGCTTCTGATACTCCAGATAAACCAGTCATAACTGTTCCTTTATATCCTAATCAAGAACTTTGGTATAACCACCAAGGCGAAACTATTGTTTTATGGGAAGTTCCTGATGATATTACAAAAGTAGCAGTTTCTTTAAATTCTAACCCTAATTCAGAGCCAAACACTTCTGAAGAAGGACTATTTACTGGAAAAACTTTCGGGGCGTTAGATGAAGGAATTTACTTTGTACATGTTCAGTTTAAAAACAACAAAGGTTGGGGAGAAATTGCTCACTATAAAATATCTTTAGACATTAGTTCCCCAATAACTTTTGAAACAAAGATAAGTTCTTTTGCGTCTAGTGATCCTAGTCCAGAAATAAGCTTTATTAATCAAGATAATTTATCTGGGTTTTCACATGCTTTAATTTTTGTGGATGGAGAAAAAATACTGGAAACTAAAGAATCTAAACTACTACTCCCTGCTCAAAAACCAGGCTCACATCTTTTGGTAGTACAAATATTTGACAAAGCAGGAAATAGCATAGAAGATGATTTAAATTTTGAAATAATACCTTTAAAAACTCCTAGCGTAAACTTCTTTACTGATAAAATATCCCAAGGAGAAAACATATTCATCTCAGGAACTTCTATCCCTAATTCTTTCGTTGATGTTAGAATACAACAAGAAGATATTGTAGAATTTTCAGGATTTACAGAAGTGGATAATGCTGGGAAATGGAGCTTAGTAATTGATAAATTACTAGCTAAGGGAAACTATACCCTTAATGTTTCTGCTCGCAACACACAAGGAGCTATCAGTTTTGATACCGAAAACAATAAAATTAGAGTAACCTCCCCAACCATTTTATCTATTGGTTTAATTGACTTAGGATGGTTTGATATTTTTATCTTAATTATATTAATTATCGTAATAGGAGGAAGTATTGGAATTTGGTATTATTTTTCCCAAAAAGAAATGGCAGAAGCTTACAAAATTATAGCTAATAGAGATGTGAAAAAAATGAGCAAATTATTAAACGATGATATAACCTTAATAGAAAAAGAAATTAAAAATGAAAAGAAAATACCAGCTAAAAGCAAATCTTCAATAAAAAACCATATAACCAAAATAAAAACAAATATTAAAAAAATGGATAAATACCTAGGAATTGAAATTAGCAAATCAAAATAAACAATCCTAGTTGAAATATTATTAACTTATAAGAATAAAATTATCACTATGAAAAAAATATTAATTATAGAAGACGAACCAATTTTATCTGATACTATAAAAGATGAATTAGAAGATAGTGAGGTAGAAGTTATTCAAGCTTTTAATGGTGAGGAAGGGCTTAAAATGGCTCAAGAAACCATTCCTGATATTATCTTACTAGATATAGTAATGCCTAAACTCAATGGAATAGAAACTTTAAAAAAATTAAAAGCCGATCCTAACCCTACAGTAAAAAATATTCCTGTTGTCATCTTAACTGTCCACGGGGACTTGAAAAAGATTTCAAACACTATTGAATTAGGAGCCAAAGCTTATTTTATCAAAGACCAACAAAGCCTTTCTGAAATAACTAAAACTATTAAAGACATATTACACATTTCCTAACAACAAATTTAAAAAGCAGTAAGTTAAAACTTACTGCTTTTTTTAATTAAACAGACTAACTACTTATTGATTTGTATTTAAAAAACCTTTTACCTTTTCTACTTGAGTCTTAATCATATTATTCAAAGGTTGAGGTTTAAGTGTATTAGGAACCAACATAACTCTATTTGCAGGTTTCTCACCTCCCCCTATACAACTATTTAATCCACCACAATCATCTGTACAAATTATACCTCCGTCCTCATCTATCTCACTACAAAAACTTGAGACACAAACTTTTTCACAATAATCAGGACAAGTAGAATATCTATACTCTAAACAATCATTTTTATCTTCTATCCCAACAAGACAACTATCATCCCATCCATCTTCCCAGGGTCTTAAGCACTCTTCTTTGGATTCACACCAAGTATAACCTGCTGAAGGAATACAACCGTGCTCATCTTTATCTCCTCCCACTAGCATTTCTTCTCTTCTTTCTTGAGCCTGTTTTAACAATTCTAATCTATTTTGCTCCATCTCCATTCTTTTAGCTTCTTCATCTAATCTTTGTTGTGTTAGCCTCATTTCTGCCTGTTCTAACGCTTCTAAAGCCCTCTGGGCTCTTTCATCTCCACCATCTGCTTTATTTTGTAATTCTAGTTTTTTGGCTTCAATGTTTTCATCTTGATCAATCCTTCTAGCTTCTGCTCTAGCTTCGTTCTCTAATTTTAATAATTCTGCTTCTCCCCTTCTCCCATTATTCAAATCTGTTAATTCTTGCTTTGCCCCCTCATCTCCATCCTTTATTCTTTCAATTAATTCTAATTTTTCATCATTATATTCTTGCACTTTTTGTTTTTGTTCTTCTAGTCTATCCTTTTGTTCTTCTAATCTTTCTTTTGTCTTTTCTTCTACTTCTAATTTTTTCTCTTCAGCTTTATCCATGAATGACTCTGCTTTTTCTATCATCTGTACTACCCTGTCTTGATCTTCCTCACTTACTGCATTCTGAGCAAAAGTTTCAGCCATTTCCATTCTTCTTTCAGCAAAAGCTAAAGCTCTTTCAACTCTTTTCTCAGGATTAAAAGTGAAAGTTAATACGAAATTTTCTTTTACACTAGTCCACCATAAACCTAAATTAGAAGGGTCTGGCGTTTCCCCCCTTCCAACATCTTCTAAAACAGGTTCTTCTATTAAATCTGGAACAGGCGTTCCTTCGTCATATAATACAGGAACAGGAACCTCATCCTCAGCATTAACTGTTATTGCCCCTAAAAAAGTTAAGGAAAAAATAGTTGTGTATAATAATATCTTTTTCATTTTATTTTAATTAATTATTTAATAAATTTAATAATATTCTATATATTTACCTATATTTTACACTACTTTATAAAAAAATAGCAAGAAATTTATTGTATAAACAACAAAAAAATAAACGGCTACGATTTAAAATCGTAGCCGTTTATTTTTTAATGTTTCCCCCAAGATAACTTACATATCATCTTTATCATCATAAGAATCTACATCATCTCCATCATCCTTAATATCTTCACTATTTTCTCCTTCAACAGCTCCTAATTCTACTTCTGCTTCTGCTTCTGCTTCTTCTGAATCTTCTATTACTTCATCAGCAACATCATCTTCCAAAGAATCTTCTGAGACAGCTCCTCCATTAATAATATCATTATCTGTAGGAGTAACATCAGCGTTGTTTAATTCATCGTCCATAATTTTATTTAATTTATTTAAAATTTTAACTTACTAATAATAAACAATGACTATTTTATAATCTATTTTTTTAAATTTCAAGATTAAACCTGTGGATAATAAAAATATATTTATTTTTTATTATATTTACCTAAAAATTCTTCTTTAAATTCAAAAAAGCTTTCATCTAAAATTGATTGACGAATTTTTTCAACCAAATTTACAATGAAATATAAATTATGAATTGAAGCCAATGTTCCTGCTAACATTTCTTTTGATCTAAATAAATGTGCTAAATAAGCCTTAGTATAATTCTGACAAAGAGCGCAATCACAATCTTCATCTACTTTTGAAAAATCATTTTTATACTTAGCGTTTAAAATATTAATTTTTCCATTCTTTGTATACAAAGTTCCATTTCTAGCAATTCTGGTTGGAGCCACACAATCAAATAAATCCACTCCATTCTGAATTCCTCCAAACAGATCCTCAGGTTCTCCTATCCCTAATAAGTGTCTAGGTTTTTCTTCAGGCAAAATTGTATTCACCCAAGCTACTGCTGTATTCATATCTTCCTTATCAAAAGAACCGCCTATTCCAAAACCATCAAAATCCATTCCTGAAATAACCTTAGCAGATTCTTTTCTTAAATCTTCAAATCGCCCCCCCTGAACTATACCAAATAAAGCTTGTTGTTTTTGTGTAGCTTCTGAAATTCCTAATTTTCTATGCTCATTTAGACTTCTTTCAGCCCAACGGTGAGTTCTATCCATAGCCTCTTTCTGGTAGTCAAAATTGGCCTGTGGAGAGGTGCATTCATCAAAAGCAAAGATTATATCAGCACCAATATTATGTTGTATTTCAATCGATTTTTCAGGTGTAAAACGATGTTTTGATCCATCTATATACGAACGAAAATCAACCCCATCTTCATCAATTTCCACCAATTTCCCCGACTTGGGGGTAGCACCCCCAAGTGGTTGATTTTCTGGATTTTTTTGAGCTATTTTAGTCACAGAAGTTCCCCAAGCATCACCTAATGAAAAAACTTGAAAACCACCAGAATCAGTCATTGTGGGACCATTCCAATTCATAAATTTAGCTAAGCCTCCAGCCTCTTTCATTAACTCATCTCCTGGCTGTAAATATAAATGATAAGTATTAGCCAAAACAACCTGTGAGCCTATTTCTTTTATATGTTCTGGGGTTAAAGCTTTCACAGTTGCTTTTGTCCCTACATTTACAAAAGCAGGAGTATTGATAACCCCTGAAGGTGTTTTTAAAACACCCACCCTACCTAATTCACTCTCTAATTTTTTAATTATTTTAAATTCCATATTTTATTATATTATCAGAACTAATCATATATTATTTAATGCTTTTTATAAAGTTAATAAAAAAGAAAAAGCTGGACAAAAAATCCAGCTTTTAGAGCAAAAAACAAAGGAAGAAATTATATAGGAACGACTCTGACTTTCTTTTTTTTCTTATTACCCAAAGCCTCTCTTAACCCAATTTTTAAAGCTTCTGCTTCATCATCAAAGTGAAAAGCCCTTCTCTTTTTATCTCCCCAGAACCATAAACCCTGGATTCTTGTTAACCACAAACGCTTTTGTTTCGCTTTATCTCTATAAACAACATATTCCATAATAACACCTCTTTTTTAATAAACATAAGAAGATGATTATAAACTATCTATTATTATTTTATCTATATTTCATATAGATAACAAGTGTCAAAAAAACAAGTGGCCTTTTTAAGACCACTTTGTTAATTTTTATGTTTTCTATAAACTAAAATCTTTTAATGAATACAATTCTTCATCATTTTCTTCTTCAACCTGAGTTGCAGCAAAAGAATCATCGCTTTCACTTAATATTTCTTCTCTTTCATTTTTAATGAAATCAGGGTTATTTTTCTCAAAATTATTTAAAATAACATTTGCATCTTTTTCTGTAGCTATTTCATTTTTTAAGATACCAACAATCTTCTTAATATCATCATTAGTAAAAAAATCAATAACCAACTTGCCTCCTGTTTTTTTCTTTTCTATTTGAACCCTAGTCCCTAATGACTCAGCTAAAGTCTCTTCAAATTCCATTAATTCAGGATCAACAATAAAATCTTTTTTCCTAATTTTATCATAAGCGATTCTTCTAGCTATTTTTTCAGAATCTCTAACAGATAACTTTTTATAAACAATTTCCTTATATAGAGTCATTTGTTCCTGAGGACGGTCTTTCAGCATTAAAATCGGTCTTGTATGCCCTTCAAGAATCTGCCCACTCGCAACAGCATCCATAACTTCTTCTGGTAAAACCAAAAGTCTCAACGAATTAGTTACATACTCACGACTTTTCCCTACCTTTTTTCCAACATCAACATGCTTTAGGTTAAACTCTTTTATCAGCCTTGCAAAAGCCTTAGCTCTATCAATAGGATTTAAGTCTTCTCTTTGTAAGTTTTCAATAATAGCCAACTCTAGTCTCATAGCATCATCCCCATCATCGTCATGGATTATAACAGGTACTTGCAATAAGCCTGCTAATTTTGAAGCTCTTAATCTTCTTTCTCCAGCAATTAATTCATAAACTGTATTTAATCCCCCATCTTCTTTTTGTTCTTCTCTACGAGTAACCACTAATGGCTGTAATACTCCATATTGTCTAATTGATTCTGATAAAGAATTTAATTTTAAATGATTAAACTCTCGCCTTGGTTGAAACGGGTTAGGATTTATTTTTTCTACTTCTATCCAGTAAATTGAATTATCGTTTTGATATGACATGTTTAATTATTAAACTTATTTATTATATTTCTTATTTTAACATAAAAATTAGATTATTGAAAAATATAATCAATTCCTTTATAATAATAATATGCCTGAGTGGCGGAATTGGTTTACGCGCACGACTCAAAATCGTGTGGAGAAATCCATGTGGGTTCGAGTCCCACCTCAGGTACTAGAAACAAAAACCTAAAGTATTTACTTTGGGTTTTTGTTATAATTATATTAATTAAATGTCATATTTTAGAAAACAACCTCTTAGCCCTGATAAAAAATTACAATCTTATATTATTGGAATAGCCCTTGGTGATGGAAATCTTTCAAATTCAAACAGAAGAGCTCCTCGCCTAAGAATATCTTGTGATAAAAAATATCCAACACTTATAAAACAAATTATAAATAGTATTTCTTTATTATTACCTAACAATAAAGTTTCAATAATTAATCGAAAAAATTGTATTGATATTAGTTGTTACTCAAATCATTGGACTAAATTATTGTGGAATTGGGATAAAGGACCAAAAGATAAACAAAATGTATCTGTACCAAATTGGATTAAAAATAATTTAGATTTAAGCAAAGAATGTCTTCGTGGATTATTTCAAACAGACGGCTCTATTTATAAAGACCGTAAATATTTAATGGTTAATTTTGTAAATATTACCCCCAATTTAAGCATGGATGTACTTGAAATGATAAATAATTTAGGGTATTCTCCTAATTTACAAAAATTAAAACAATTAAATGGAAAAACTAAATATACAATAAGAGTTACAAAAAATTCAGAAAAATTTATTAAAGAAATTAATTTTTGGAAAAAATAATATTTATTTAAAAAAGCTTGACAAATATTTTAAATATGTTATCTTTATAACCAGAAGTATTCATTATGTAGGTTTTTGTTTTGTCAGACGGTCTGCTAAAAGAAAAACCTACCCTTTCAGAAAAGGAGGAGAGAATGCGAAAATTTCAACTATGTTTGGCCACAGGGTCGCCGGAAACGACACCATCAACTTTTAAAAAATTATATGATGATGCCGACCTCGACGCCCCCGGCCGACCTGCCACAGGTGCACCGTAAGCACCCCGGTCTCGTCCGCTGACCCCTTAAGATCTCAGCGGCCTGCAGTAAAGGTTTTTGTGGAGCTCAAACGAGAGCGCAGAAGCAAAAACCTAGGGATGTTACCGTGTGCGGCGCGCATACGGCCCCTAAAAAACCGCCCTGCGACCGGTTATATAGTCGCAAAAATTTATTGGTAGCCGATTGCTACCAATAAACCCCTCAGGGGCACGCCAAATCTCGGCGTGCCCCTGTTTTATATTTAAATTTAAAGAAGATTTTTTCCAACACTCTATCTTACAGCGCTCCAAGCGCTGTAAGATAATGAGGTAATTTAAAACAGCGCTTGGAGCGCTGTAAAAAAGCTAAGATGAGCCACCTGTCAGAT
>JAGLSI010000013.1 GCA_023135835.1 Minisyncoccota bacterium | reverse complement strand
TAAAGTTCTCAAAAACGGGCTCGGGGATGATCATGATCTTGGTATTAAAATTCGACGGCTTAATATTAAAAAAGTTGAGGCAGAAGGAGAGCTCAAAAAAGATGCTGAGAAATCAGCCCGTGAAGTTCAAGATAAACGAGCTGAAGTTTTTGAACTAGAAACAGAAATAAAATTGGCTCAAAAACTTAAAAAATCTTATGAGGAAGCTTTGACACCTAAGTCTTTAGAAGAATGTTTTCTAGAAATACGGCGTAGGAAAAGCATACGAGACGGACATGGAAAAATAGTTGATATTGCTGGAATATCGCCCGAACTTATCGCAACAGCAATGCAACTATTAAGAAAATAAATACGGAGGGAAAGATGAACACTAAAAAGAAAACTCCCTTAGTAAAATTTGTCTGTTTGTTTAAATCAACAAACTCGGCAAAAAAAAAGGGTAACGAAAAAAGAAGCGAAGTGTCAAAAAGGGCAATAGCAGGAGGATTAATATGCCTGATTATATCAGTCATAGCAATTCTTTTTCTTCTTTTCTCGCTTATCAAGGAAGAAGAAAATACAAAAGAAAAAATTGAATGGTCCTACTGTTGGTGGGAGACGGGGGCAGAAAACCCTCAAGACGGAGAGGGAGATGCTTTTAACCTCAAATTTGATGAGAATGGAGAAATCCTTTCCTTTCAAGTCAAATGGGGAAAAGGCGAAACCAAATATTCTCGTCCTTCAGCAAAAGAGACGGGAACCTACTCTCACAATGAGACAGAGGCAGGAACTTGGTCTTTATTTAAACTTTCCAACCCTAGTGAACATGGTGGTTGGGAGAAACCAAGCAAAGGGGAAAGAAGAGAGGCTTATCTTTTCACCCCTACCCCTCAAAAAGAAGAAGTGGATTTAGTTCAAATACAAAAAGAACTAGGTTCTGAATGGGAAATGATAGAAATGACCAAAGGTAAAGAGTATGGCCCATACCCAATCAAAAATGGATCTAGCTGGAAGGTTGTTGAGGGAGAGGTTTGGACAAAAATAGATGATAACATAGCCTTTCTTGAGAAACCAAACTGTAACATGATGGTCGGGGGAAGAAAAGTTAAATTTTCCCCCGAAACAACAAGTGCTATATTATTTTTTAAGAAATAGCACGCAGACAGGAAACGAATCTGATTCGTTTCCTGTTTTTTTATTCTTAATTAGATAAATAAAATAAAAATTCTATTTTAGATTTCTAAACCAAACCACCTATCCCTTAAGATTATTAATTGTTCCCTCTATCACTGAAGCTAATAATTGGGCTCCTAACAAAACTGCTACACCGACAAGTACCCACATTAAAGTCTTCTTTGCCTTTTCTAATTCACTAGAATTTCCTTGAGCCTTTACAAAAAGAAAACCTGAATAAATAATCGCTAGAATAGCAATAGGGGTTGCAATTGTTACAACTACATCTAATATACTATCAATAAACCCCGCTAGGGTTGAGGAGGTTCCTCCTATAGGGTTATCTAGAACAACATTTGTAGTTGCCCTAAGACTAAAAGGTAAAAACAAAACTCCTAAAATAAATAAATATTGTATTTTATTTTGTATTTTTAATATTTTTTCCATTATATTTATATTTTTAAAAATTTAATAAAGATTGATTTGCTCCTAACCCAACAAGTACAGCTTTTACAATTAACCATGCTCCTAAAATAAATATAAGCCCTATTCCTACACTTTTAAATATACTATGAGCTTTTTCAATATTTCCAGAAGTACTGCTCGTTATATATAAAAACCCTGCATAAGCAAACATAATAGCTGAAACAGAAACAGATATATATATTATAAAATCTATAAGATTATTAGCTAACTGAACTAAATCACCAAAACCACACTTAGTCATTGTTCCATCTTCTCCAATTGTAGGATTACAAGGAACTAATTGACTACCTAATATCCAATCGGCTTTAACAAAAGAAGGGATTAAAATTATTCCTAAAATAAAAATATACGTAATTTTATTTTTTAAATTTTGCATAATTTTTTCTTTTTTCCTAACTAGCTAATAAACTAATCTTTAACTCCCTATCTAAGTAATTCACTCATCTCAGCATCAGCCCGACTAACAGCTTCGCTTAATTTTCTTCTTCCTGAAATAACTGACTTTATCATGTCTTGAAAAATAAAACTTGTTTCAGTTTCATCAATATCTAAAAATCCCCTAGAGGCTAATGCTGCTTTAAAAAATATGCTTTGATAAGGATCAATGGGTTCTTTAGCTAAAATAATCCTAGATACGGGTGGTAATTTAGTTACCTTATTTAAATATAAAAGAGTATCACCTTGAATTAAAGCTGTAGCCACATTGTAAGCTCCTGCAGGATTTTTAGACCCTTTATTTATGGCCAAAGCCTCCATCTTCCCAAAATTAATAACATTTTTTACATCACTTGTTTGAGGCAAAAAAGAAACATCAAAATTTAAATTAGGGTTTTTGTTTTGTATGTCTTCCATTTCACTGGCAAATCCAAAATACAAAGCTAAATCACCTGATAAAAACACATTCTTTGAATTAGCCAACGAACTATTCCAAGAATAAATATCTTTGGCTGGGTCAGAAAAACCTGTATAAAATCTTATAGCAGATTCTGTAGCTATTGATTGTCCATTTACCCCATTTTCAAATATAATCTCCAAATTTTCTCCATCTCTAACAGAAATAGGGTTGCCTGTTTGCATTATTAAAGTCAATAAAATTTCTTTGGCATTTACTATGTTTTCGTAACCTCCTAAAGCAACAGCACTAGTTAAAATATTTAAATATTCATCTTTTTCTGTAACTTTTTTAGTAAAAGTAAAAAAACTATCCCAATAATATGGAGGGCCTGATACGCCCATACGAGTATGAATATCTCTATTCCAATACATTAATAAAGGATCTACCATAAAAGGTAAAGCTAAAATCCCGTTATCTGTTAAATATAACTCCCCTTCTTCTATAAAATAATCTTTAAAATCTCTAATAGAAAAAGTTTCATATGGAATAGGTAATATTTTATTCTGGTGTTTTATTATTTTTGATTGTGGTAAGAAAAACAAATCAGGTCCTTCCCCTTCTGCCATAGCTTCTGCTAAAACACTATCAAAATCACTGTCATCTATTTGTCTATATTCTGTTTTTTCAAAACTTTCATCTCTATCAACTAAATCATGAAGGACATCATTTATAACCCTCTCATCAACAGTTCCCCATATCTCAACTGAGCCAATATTTTGAATACTTCTATCAGTTTTAAAACCAGCAAACAAAACAACCCCGACTAAAATGAAAAATCCGAAAACTGATATTAATATAATTTGAAATTGTGACATAAATATTTAATTAATTATTTCATATTTTAATATTTGAACCTTGAATCTCATCTCCTTTTTTTCTAAAAATCATTCCATAATGATTATCCCCCGCGTAAATATCTTTTTCATAATCAAAACCATTGTCCATAAAAAGCTTTTTTGCTTCATCTGAATATACCACTTTATCTTCTACGGGACCTAATCCCCCTGCTGAATCCATCCATTCTACCAAAAGCACCTTTCTATTTAATTTTAATATCCTATAAGTTTCTTTAATAATATTTTCCTTATTTTCTAATTGAAATAAAATATTAGAAACAATAACCGCATCCATTGAAGAATTTCCCAAACTAGAGCCTCCTAATTTCTCTACATTACCCCAAATAGGCTTAATATTAAAAATATGCTCTGATTCAGCCGTAGTTCTAATTTTTTCCAAAAGGTCTCTTTGAACCTCAACTGCATTTATTTTTCCGTCTGGACCTACTTTTTTAGCTGCTACAACCGCATAAGCCCCAATTCCAGCCCCTAAATCAGCTACATGCATTCCTGAAAGCAAATCAAATTGATCAATATTATTCTGTGGGTCAGTAAAAGCCATAAATATATTATATCATCAAAAAAAACTTATTGAAAAGCAAGATGTGGAAAATAAAAAACCTAGAAATTTAATTCCTAGGTTTTTTATTTTTTAAACTATAAACAAATAACGGAAGCTACTTCATCACCCGCTTTTAATTTCATTAACTTAACCCCTTGAGTCTGTCGTCCTAAATTAGGAACTTCTTTTAAATCAATCCTAATTACCTGACCTTTTTTAGAAATAGCCACTGATTCTTCTTGCTCAGAAATTAATTTAGAAGAAATTAGATTTCCAACTTTTGTACTTAATTTAATAGTTTTAATTCCAGAACCTCCTCTTTTTTGTACTTTATATTCTGTTAAATCTGTCATCTTACCAAAACCATTACTGCTTACAACCAATAACTTAGGTTTTACAAAATCTTTTTTAATGATACTAGCACCAACAACCTTATCATCTTTTTTGTTTAATTTAATACCTCTTATTCCTCCTGCTGACCGCCCCATTACCCTCACATCTTTTTCATCAAAACGAATAGATTGACCTTCTTGGGTTGTTAAAATTATAGTATCTTTTTTCTCCACGAAAGAAGCTTCAATTAATTCATCGGCATCACTTAATTTAATTGCCAGTAAACCACTTCTTCTCACACTATAAAACTTCTCGGCGTCAACTTTTTTAACCACACCATTTTTAGTTGTCATTATTAAAGAAAGTTCATCAGCCTTAACATCCTTAGGCATTGCTAAAATAGAAGTAATTTTTTCATCCGCTTCTAGCGGCAAGAAATTCATTATAGATTTACCTTTAGTCGCTCTCTTTCCTTCTGGAATTTCAAACATTTTCATTTGATATACTTTTCCTCTATCACTAAAAAATAACAAATCACTGTGAGTACTTGTTCTTACAAATTTTATGACAAAATCTTCATCTTTGGTATTTAAATCAACTACTCCAACCCCACCTCTTCGTTGCTTTTTAAACTCATCTGGATTTATCCTTTTTACATAACCTCCTTGTGTCATTACTAAAATATTTTCTTCTTCTTTCACTAAATCTTCAACAGATATTGATTTAATTCCTTGTTTTACAACTTTAGTCCTTCTATCATCTCCGTATTTATCTGAAATTTCTTCTAACTCTTTTTTAATAATATCCAAGATTTTAGTAGGGCTCTTTAAGATTCCTTTTAATTTTTTAATTAATTCTTGAATAACTTTTAATTCATCTTCAATTTTCTTTCTTTCTAAACCAGCTAATTTTTGTAATTTCATTTCCAAAATAGCAATAGACTGAATCTCAGATAATTTAAATTTCTTCATCAAATCCATTTTAGCTGTCGGTACATCTTTAGCTTTTTTAATCAATTTAATAATTGCATCAATATTATCTAAAGCAATTTTTAATCCTAAAAGAATATGTTCTCTTGCTTCAGCTTTTCTTAATTCAAATTCAGTTCTTCTTCTTACAACAACCTTTCTATGTGAAATAAATTCTTCTAGCATTGATCTTAATGATAAAGTTTGCGGAACCCCATCAACCAAAACAACAGTATTAAAATGAAAAGACTCTTCTAGTTGAGTAAATTTATATAAATTATTTAATAAATTTTGAGGATTAGCATTATTTTTTAAATCTATTACCACCCTAATATCTGTTGTTGACTCATCTCTTAATCCTTTTATTCCTTCTATTTTTTTATCTCTATGTAAATCAGCAATTTTAGAAATTAAATCAGCTTTATTAACCCTAAACGGGATAGAAGTAATTATAATTTGAAATTGTCCTTCTTTTATTTCTGTTATTTCAGCTTCTCCACGACAAACTATCCCCCCTCTTCCATTTTGATAAGCATGCTTAATATCATTTTGATTAAAAATAATCCCTCCCAAAGGGAAATCAGGGCCTTTAACAAAATTCAATAAATCATCTGTACTTGCATCTTTATTATCAACTAAATGTATTGTTGCTCCAATAATTTCTCTAAGATTGTGAGGAGGAATATTAGTTGCCATACCGACAGCAATTCCCAAGGTCCCATTCAAAAGTAAATTAGGAACCACTGTTGGTAATACAACAGGTTCCTTATGCGCTCCGTCATAATTAGGAATAAAATCAACTGTGTCTTTTTCTAAGTCTTTAAGTAATTCTCCAGACAGCTTAGACATCTTTGCTTCTGTATATCTATGAGCCGCAGCTGAATCACCATCAATAGAACCAAAGTTTCCTTGACCAATCACAAGAGGATATCTAAATGAAAAATGTTGAGCCATCTTAACCATTGATTCATAAATAGCTGAATCGCCATGAGGGTGATACTTACCTAAAACTTCCCCAACTACATTGGCTGACTTTTTAAATTTAGCAGAAGCTGTTAAATTTAAACCACTCATAGCATAAAGAATTCTTCTATGCACTGGTTTTAAACCATCTCTAACATCAGGAAGAGCCCGTGAAGTTATCACTGACATAGCATAATCCAAATAAGATTTTCTCATTTCACCACTAATTCCTGTTTCAATAATTCCTTTTTCAGGTTTAATTTGAATATTATTTTCTTCTTGGGGGTCAATATTATTTTCTTTATCGTCTTTTTTTACCATAGAATTTTAGTTAACATGGTGTAAAAGAAAAATTTGCTATGCAAATTTTTCTACTTTTTACTTTTTCTCCATCAACTGACAGATTCATATTTTACTCCCTTTATTATATCATATATTTTGTTAATTTTCTTTAAATATTTCTTTTAATTCACTGAATTTTTTAACAGAATTTTCATAAACTCCTGTAATATTTTTATTTAATTCTGATGTAAAAATAAGGCTATCATTTGATATTTCACTTTTTATTTTTAAAGAATTTTTAAACTGAAAAATCCAAATAAAAAAAACTATAACCATTAATATCCCCACAACAGAAAATAAAATAATCTTTTTTTGTTTATCAGACTTATTTTGTAAATCTTCAATAAAAGTCATAACAATTAGTCAAAAGTCCTTAAAGTCAAAAGTTTTTTCATAAAAATTGCAAAGCAATTTTTACTCCTGCCTGCCGGCAGGCAGGTTACAGACTTTATGAACTTTACAAACTTTTCAAAACAACTACCTCCCCCTCCTTCCCTTCAAGCTCACTCTTTTTTATAGTTAATTTTTCTAACTCTTTCAATTCTGTACTTCCACTAACTTTTAAAAATTTATTTAGAGCGTCTTTTTCCCCTACCAATCCGTAACACATAGGAATAATTATTTTTGCTCCTAATTTTACAGCTAATTTATAAGCTGAAACGGCATCAAGAACTCCTTCTCCACCTATGGGTACAAACAAAATATCAATTGTATTCAAAGTTTCTCTTAATTCACCTTCTACTCCATTAGTGCCTAAAGCCCCCAAAAAACCAATATTAATATTATCCATCAATACCGAATAAATAGTATTAATTAATTTTTTATCATCATAATTAACTTCAGTAGCTACCCCTTTTATAAATACTCCAGCAACTTCATATTCTCCTGGACCATCTATAACAAAATTACTTTTATTTTTTGCATCAGTTTCCTCAACACCATTAAAATCAGGATGTTTAATACTTACACAGGTAACATTGGCTCCAAAACGAGTCTCTTTATGTTTAGATTTTTTAGAAATAGGATTAAAAGCTAAAGTAAAATCTCCTGATTGTAACTTAAATGATCCTATTCCATTATAATTTATTATCATTGCCAAATATTATAACACATCATAATTAAAAATTAAAAGTCTCTCTTCTCCAAATAAAATTATCTAATAGTAGCAATTGAATTACTATCACAACTCTTTGCTTTTTGTATAAAAAAGATATAATAAAGATATGCTAGAAGTACTACAAAAAGGAAACCCCTTATTAGAAGAAATAGCTAAAGAAGTTCCTTTAGAGAGTATTTTTAGTCCTAAAATAAAAAATATTATTTCTCAAATGAAAGAAATCTTAAGAAATACTGATGACGCTATTGCTTTAGCTGCTCCACAGATTGGAGAATCAGTTAGAATTTTTATTATTTCTAAAAAGATTTTCGGAGAATGCGAAGATAAAGATGATTTAATATTTATAAACCCAACAATAATTAAAACATCAAAAGAAAAAAAATGGGCGGAAGAAGGTTGTCTAAGTGTTAGGGGTGTTTACGGAGAAGTAGAAAGATTCAGCAAAGCTACGATTAAAGCCTACGACGAAGAAGGAAAGTCTTTTACTTTTGGAGGGAGTGGTTTATTGGCCCAAGCCTTTCAGCATGAAACAGACCATTTAAATGGAATTCTTTTTACTGAAAAAACTAGAAATACAAGGGAGGATAAATAAAAAACCTGCCTGTGAATAAATCCACAGGCAGTAATAATTAGGAGGCAGCCCTTTAACAACATCGGATCAGTAAACAACGGTGCATGCCTTTTATCCAATCTCAAGTAAATTTTAAAACCCTGAGAAATTAATTTGGGCCCAAACCTTTACCTTTCTCCGTTCTTCACCCCCTTCTCAGCAGGGGTTAGGCTTAGATTCGTTGATTTTATTGGCCTAACTATTTTATATTATTTAGAAATAAATACACTCTTTTTTCTTTTAAGTTTAGTTATGTCTATTTCCTTAGGAGGGTGAACACCTAAATTATCTTGATTTCTCATTCCAGCAATAATAGTGTCCATATTATATTGTTTTTCACGATATTCTATTTTCTTTTTCTTTTTCAAAATAAACACTTCCTTTTTCTAAAAAGTTATTTCTATTACTTCTATAAATATTATACACATAATAAATAAAAATAAAAAGGAGATATATTGACAATATATTGTTTATTTAGTATATTGGTAAAAGATTCAGTATTTAAATCCCTACACAAGGAGAAATAAAATGTCAAAAAATAGAAGTACATTTAAATTCCCCATTCCTGTGGCTGATTGTAACGTACCACAATTTATCGCTATATGTAGAAATCATCCTGAAAAAGAAATTCAAATTAATATCTCTCTTCCTGAATCACCTTCCCAAGGAGGGCTACCAACAAAGCCTTACGGGAAAGGAGGGCCTGAGGTCCTTATTGAATTTTCTTTTCCCATTAAGTGGCACAAAGAAGCTCACCAGATTATTAACAGGCTGGTAATGGAATATGATTAAGGTAAACAGCCAAACTGATCTTTGTATCTGTTTGGCTGTTTTTTTATTTTTATATTCATATTTTATAAAACTTGATTATTTTTCATTTTTTGTTTAATATCTAAAGACGGTAAAGAAACGACATGTAAAGCTACTATTAGATTTTATATAATCAGTGATGGTAGGACTCTGATAAGATATTCGGAGTCCATGTTCGGCTTCATGATAGTGGTTAACCCCGCATAAGTTCGGGATCATCACGATATTCTTGAAGATCTTTACCTAAGCAAAAGGGGACCTGCTCATATGGTCCCCTTTTTTTATTTTGTTAAATAATATAAATTATCTCTTTCTTATGTTAATATAATATTAATATGGATAAAAAAACTCCAAACAAAAAACCAAAAATTGCTTTTTTGGGAAGTCCCGAATTAGCAGTTACTGTTTTAGAAGAATTAAAAAAAGCTGATATTACCCCTTCTTTAATAATAACCCAACCTGATAAAAAAGTTGGGAGAAAATTAGTAGTTACTTCCCCGCCTGTTAAAACTTGGGCTGATGAAAATAATATACCTACACTGCAACCAGAAAAACTAGACGAGGAATTTATTAATAAATTAAAATCAAAAAATTGGGATTTATTTATTCTGGTAGCTTATGGAAAAATAATCCCTCAAGAAATTTTAGATATTCCTGCAAAAGGGATTTTAAATCTTCACCCTTCTTTATTACCTAAATATAGAGGAGCTACTCCGATTCACAGCCCAATTTTAAACGGAGATACAGAAACAGGAGTTTCTATTGTACTTTTAGATAATAAACTAGACCACGGCGCTATTTTAGCTCAAGAAAAGTTAAATCTTTGGAGAAATTCTATTTCAGAAATGCCTACTGAAAGCCAACTAGAAAAAACACTGGCTCAACTTGGCGGAAAATTACTTGGGGGTAGCACCCCCAAGTGGTTAAATAATGAAATAGAGGCAGTGGGGCAAAATCACGAAGAAGCTACTTTTTGTAATAAATTTAAATCTACTGATGCTTTAATAGATTTAGAAAATAATCCTCAAGAAAATTTCTTAAAAATCCAAGCTTTTAATAAATGGCCTAAGGCTCATTATTTCAAAAACAACAAGAGAGTTTTAATTAAAAAAGCCCATCTAGAAAATAATAAATTAATTATAGATAGGATATTGCCTGAAGGAGGACAAGAAATTGATTTTAAATAAAAAAAATAATTAATTCAACAAGTTGAATTAATCTTATATTTTACGGCTCAACAAAGCCCTCCTAAACGGCTCATATATGTGAGCCGTTTAATATTTACAAACTACTGACTACCTTAAAAATTTCTACCATGGCCTTAGTATCTAATTCACAATAAGTGAGCAAGTCTTTTCTTAATTGCGTGATTTTTTCTTCGTCATTAGTACTTAACATCTCTTCCCATACTGACATAGCCATTGTTCCGTCTTGTACATTTAAGTTTTTATAAGAAAGTTCTGGTACTAAAATTGGTAAAACTTTTTTAATAGAAGCTGAACCTCTAAATTCAGGCATCAAATAGTCTTTCTTAAAAATCTTCATCAAATCATAAACTCTATTATTTACATCTTTAAAAAATTCTGCATATTCAGGATGTAATTTACCAAGTTCTATATTTCTAGTTTTTTCAAATGGCTCATACCAAACCAAAACAGAACCTACTTTTCCTATATTTTCTTCTAACGATTCTACTAAGCCTGAAGTAGAATTTTCTAAATCACTAGCTAAATATTCAAAATGTTCTAAACTTCCATCTTTTTGCATAATATGCAGAGAATACTGAAAAACTAATTGAGAATTAGGACTATAACCATCTAACACAGGAATAGGTTTTAATAAAGTTTCGTAATCTAAAAAATATAAAGGATATTTTAATTTACCTAAAGTTGTTTGAATATTTATAGGATTAATTATAGATCTACCTATTTTTTGTAGTTGAACTTTTACCCTCTGAGTTTCAGTTAATTCAAAATCTTCAGGAATATCTTTGGGATCAAAAATTTTAGCTTCCACTAATTCTTCTAATTTTTTTCCTCGTAAAATATGAGCAGTGGAATATTCAGGAACTTGTGGATTAAAATAAGAAAAACAATCACATCTTTGTCCTGCACTTTTATACAAACAAGAACAAGAACTAGGATTTAAATTATCCTGTTTTAATAACTCTAAAGCTTTATCTATATGATAAGAAACTTCTGGAAGCACTTTTTCAATTTCATCAGAAACTTCTTTAGATACAAATAATTTTGTTAAATCTATGCTTCCTTTCCTGATATAATCTCTGTTTAAATGGATGATATATGAATTTCCTATTTCAATTCCACACTCTTCTACAGTAATTTTCTGAAAGCAAATATCTTTAATATGGTTATGCTGTAAATCAGTTTTTATTTCGGAACTTGATTTTACCTCATATAAATCCCATTTTTGACTTTCATCGTTAAATTTAAAAATATCAGCCTTCAAAAACAAGCCTCTTTTTGATTTAAAGGTTGCCTGAAAAATTGTACCTTTATTTTTTAACTCTTCTTGTGTTTTTTTGATTAAAATTCCATCTTCTTTATCATTCAAAAACACTCCTGACGGAAACATTTCTTGTACTTTTTCCTCAACCTCGTAACCATCTTGAATTAATTTCTGCAAGAAATCAGTAATTTCTCCTCCCTGAAATTCCTCTGGCTTTTTTTTCTCCAACCACAAACACTCTGGACAAATTAAATATTTTTTAAAATCTGTCTTAGTTAATTTCATATTTTATTTAAAAATTTATATTTCGTAATCTGTTTATTTTATCAGATTGTCGTATTTTCTCATGAGCCTTAGCTTCAATCTGACGAATTCTTTCACGCGTTACTCCAAACTCCTTTCCCACTTCTTCTAAGGTATGGTTTACACCGTCTTCAATACCACTTCTCATCTCTAATATTTTTCTTTCTTTTTGAGTAAGATCTCCTAGAATTTCTTTAATTTGATCTGTTAAAATCCTCTTAGAAGCTTCTTGTTCTGGTGATATAATTTTATCATCTTCAACAAAATTTTCTAAAGTAGATTTTCCATCACCATCCTCCCTTCCAACAGGACTTTCTAAAGAAACAATTCTTCTATCAATCTTAAAAATATTATAAACTTTATCTAAAGACAACTCCATTTCTACTGAGATTTCTTCTGGTGTAGGATTTCTTCCTAAATCTTGAGAAAGTTTTCTTGAAACTTGTTTATATTTAGCAATTGTTTCAACCATATGTACCGGAATTCTAATAGTTCTAGACTGATCAGCTAATGCCCTAGTTATAGCCTGCCTAATCCACCAAGTAGCATAAGTAGAAAATTTAAATCCTTTAGTATAATCAAACTTATCAACAGCCTTAAATAAACCTAGCGAACCTTCCTGAATTAAATCCAATAAAGTTAAATCAGGGCTTCTGCCTGTATATTTTTTAGCAATAGAAACAACTAACCTTAAATTGGCTCTGGCTAATAAATTCTTAGCCTCTTCATCTCCAGCTTCAATTCTTTTTGCTAATTCTATTTCCTGAGATTGAGTTAAGAGTTCATACTGTCCTATTTCCTTTAAATAAATTTGTATAGAATCAAAAGAACGTCCATAATTAGGAGTTTTAGGTAAATCCATCTCTGAATCATCTTGCAACATTCCTCCACTTTCTAGTATATCTATTCCCATGATTTCAAATTGTTCATATAATTCCTCTAAAAAGCCAATATCATCTTCTATGGTAGGAAAAACTTTCAAAATAGCATCATGAGTAATAAAACCCATATCTTTTCCCTTTTTCATTAAATCGGCTTGTTTTTTCTTTTTTTGAGCAAGAGTCATCTTAACGGCTTTCGCTACTACAGCCTTCTTCTTTGCTGGTTTTTTTGGTGTTTTTGTTTTTTTAGCAACCTTCTTCTTTAGTATTTTTGTTACCTTTACAGAACCTTTTACTTTCTTAACTACTTTTTTCAAAGGCTTTTTTTTAGTAGACACAGTTTTAACCTCAACTTTTTTTCTAGAAGCTTTTTTTACAACTGTTATTTTTTTGCCTTTTCCACTTACCTTTTGTGATTTCAGGTTGGTTTTTTTATTTACCATTCTACTATTTTATTTTAAGTAATAAATTATTAATAATCTGTTTTTGACTAAAAATCTATCCCTAACTTATCTTTTAATTTTAAATACTCACTATATTTTTTCATCTCTTCTTTTAATGATTTCTCGTCTCCAGATAACTCTAATTCTTTTATTTTTAAAATTGTTTCTTTTATCTTTTCATCCAATAAAACAATTTCTAAATTTAAAAGCAATTCTTTAATTTTTTCTTTTAAATCATTGTCCAATTCTAACGAGTCACCATCTAATTCTTGATAAAAAATCTCCACTTCAAAAATAATTTCATTTTTAATCTTTTCTTTTAAATTCAGAATTCTTTGGAAAAAGTCTTCTCCTACTATTTTTATAAAATTATCTTCAAATTCTTTCAGCTTTATAATAGGGGTAGTCGTTTCTTTCTGCCACCAATATAATCCCGACAATTGTCTAATTATATTATTTTTTCTTTCCACTATTTTTCCCGTTAAATTACCTTCGTGTTTTACAATCAACTCATCAATCATTTCATTACTTGTATGTTTTAAATTATCAGGCAGCTCTACTTTTATTTTATCTAACTCAGACCAAATAGCGTTCTTAGGAATATCTAATCTATTAGAGATTAACTCAATAAAATTATCTTTTTCAATTTCACTTTGCAACAAACTTACAAAGGGTAAAACTTTTTTTTGAACCTCTTGCCCCAATTTTCTTTTATCTTTTATTTCGTCTATTAATTTCTCAAGAGTAAACTCAATAATATGCTTAGCTTCTTTTAAACTTTTTTTCCACTCTTCCTTATCCTTTAAGATTAAATCGGCTGGATCCATTCCTTCAGAAATTTTAATTAACCGAACTTCAATATTATTAATTAAAGCTAATTGAGAAGCTTTTGAAGCAGAATTAAACCCCGCTTCATCTCCGTCAAAAGCGATTACCAACTTATCAGAAAATCTCTTTAATAATTTAATATGCCCTTCTGTCAAAGAAGTCCCCGAACTAGCTACAGCGTTAGTATATCCTATTTGATGACACATTAATAAATCCATTTGTCCTTCAACTAAAATAGAAAAATCTAATTTTCTTATAGTATTTTTAGCAAAATTATAAGCATAAAGAATATTTGATTTACTAAACAAAACAGTCTCTGGACTATTTAAATACTTAGCCTGTTCATGTGACGAATTACTGTTCTTATCTTGCTCTGTTTCAAACAAACGCCCTGTAAAAGCGATAGGACTATCAGAATTGTCAAATAACGGAAAGATTATTCTATCTCTAAATCTATCATAAAAACCACTTTCTTTCTCTCTTTTTTTAATTAAACCTGCTTTTTCAATCTCAACATCTGTATAACCCCTTTTTTTAAGAAAATTATAAAGACCTTGCCACTCTCCCAACGCAAAACCTAAACGAAACTGTTTAATTGTTTTTTCTTCTAATCCACGATTTTTTAAATAATCTAAAGCCTCTTTATTATTTAATAAATTGGCTTCAAAAAAAGATGTGCTTGTTTCTAAAACGTCATAAATTCTATTTTTTTCATTTGTTTTTTGAGGATCTTCTTTTACTAGAACAACTCCAGCTTTTTCTGCTAATAGTTTTAAAGAACCTTTAAAATCAACTCCTTCGTATTTTTCTACAAAAGTAAAAATATCTCCTCCTTCACCGCAACCAAAACATTTAAAAGTTCCTCTATCAGGAGAGATAAAAAAAGAAGGTGTTTTTTCATTATGAAACGGACAGCATGCTTTGAAATTAGATCCTGCTTTTTCTACTTTTATATATGAACTAACAACATCAACAATGTTTAATTTCTCTTTAATTTGTTCAATATTATTGTTCATAATTCATAAAAGATTATTACTGGATTGCTTCGTGCCTCGCAATGACAAAAATCTATGATTTTTGTTACAGATTTTGCAAGGCAAAATCCGTTTCTTTTTACTTCTCCCCTATCAGCAGATAAATTTCATTTTTACTTTTGAATTTCGTTTACCATCTCCCATTTTTTACTTCCTTTAAACCCTGATCCAGCTGGAACCAACCTTCCTATAATAATATTTTCTTTTAGTCCAAGTAGTTTATCTTGAGCACCTCTCAAAGAAGCATCAATTAACATTTTAGTAGTATTTTGGAATGAAACAGAAGATAAGAAAGAATTTCTTGATAAAGAAACACCTGTAATCCCTAATACTAATTGTTCTGCTTTAGCCTCTTCTTTTCCTGTAGCTCTCATCTCTTCATTAGCTTCTTGTAATTGATAATCCTCAACTACTGAACCAACTGTCAAATTAGTATCCCCAGAAAATTCTATCTTTCTTCTTGAAAGCATTTGCTTAATAATTACTTCAATATGTTTTCTTGAAGTAGAAGCTCCTTGTAATTCATAGATTCTAGTAACTTCTTTAATGATATATTCTTGTGTAATCTGCTTACCAGCATATTTAAATAATTCAGTAATATCAACAAAACCATCAGTTAAAACATCTCCTTTGGCAACCTTATCCCCTACTTTTTTCGTAACAGTTCTCCCGTAATTAACAGAATATTCTAATTGCTGTTTCTTTTTACCAGAACTTGTCCCTTTATTATCAGGAAGAATAGTAATTATCTTACCATCACTATCTTCTGTAATATCAGTAATTTCACCACTTATTTTTGAAAGAACTGCTGGAACTTTTGGAATTCTCTTCTCAAAAATTTCTTCTACACGAGGTAATCCTTGAGTAATATCTCCTTCTTGTGAAGCAATACCTCCTGTATGAAAGGTTCTCATTGTTAGCTGTGTACCAGGCTCTCCAATAGCCTGAGCAGCAATTGTTCCAACAGCCTCTCCTAAGTCAATTATTACGTTATTTCCTAGATCAGCCCCATAACATCTCTGACAAAGACCTCTCCTAGTAGCACATGTCATAGGTGATTTTACAGCCACTTCTTCAATTCCGGCATTATCAATAACAATAGCATCATCTTTAGTTAAAATATGATCTTTCTTAAACAATGTCTTTCCACTTTTATCAACAGCATCTTTAGCAAGAGTTCTTCCTTTAATATTTTTAACTAATGAAATTTCTAATCCTGAAATGACTTCTTTCCCTAATGTTATATATTCTTTAGTTCCACAATCCTCTTCTAAAATAACAACATCTTGAGCTACATCGAATAATTTTCTAGTTAAGTATCCTGACTTAGCTGTATTTAAAGCCGTATCAGCCAAACCTTTTCTAGAACCATGAG
>JAGLSI010000012.1 GCA_023135835.1 Minisyncoccota bacterium | reverse complement strand
CAATTCTTTCTTAACGCTTTTCAAGTCAATTTTCTTAACCTGCCTATGCCGGCAGGCAGGCTGGAGGAGTAGGGTTTTTAAGTTATTTACAAATAAAATTTATAGTTCTACTTCCTAAACCTCTCTCTAATAGAATAAGTAATAACATTCATTTCTTCATTATCTAACATTTTTAAAGTAATTACCCAAACTACAATTCCAGTTAAGCCAGATAATAAACCTTGTAAGAAAATTCCAACTAAAGTGTTAATATCAAAAACATTATTCCATATTTTTAATGAGAAATAAGCTACAATTCCCATTATTAAAGAAGCGATACAAATTTGAAAAAACCCTCTTGATAAATCTTTTGATAAATATTGGAAATCTTTTTGAATGAAGAAGTATAATAAGAAAATATTTATTATAGTAGCAATAGTAAAACTTAAAGGTAAAATAATTACTTGAATATCAGAGATATCTGCTATTTTTAATAAATAACCAAGACTCATTAATAAAATAGGTGTAGTTGTAAAAACCCATTTAAATAAAAAGACTAAAATTATAATAAACATAGAGGAAAACATATTAATCAAAACAGGTCTTTTGGTTATCCCTGCAGCATAATAACCTCTAACAAAAAATAAAATTAAGGATTGAGCTGGTATTGAAATAGCAAAAATAGCTAAACAAGCGGCAGTTAAGCGAGTATCTACCCAAGAAAATTCTCCTGATCCTAACACAGTTCTCACTATCTGCGCTCTTAAAATAAAAAATAAAACCATAGCAGGAATAGTCCAAAACAAAATATGCTTAGATGTAATTCCTACTTGTCTCATAAATTCACTTTTTTTATCTATGGAAATTTTTGATAGCATAGGAAACGCAGCAGTAGTGTAACTAATTCCAATAATACTCAGGGGAATAGATTGTAAAACATAGGCAAAATTAAAAATAGCGATAGAACCTTCTTTCATATGAGTAGCAATAGAAATTAAAACTAAAATAGCAAGACTGCTAGAAGAAACAGCTAGGGTTCTAGGAAGAGATAATCTTATTATATTTTTTACTCTACTTAATTTTATATGAGATGTAAACTTAGGGATAAACCTTAATTTATAAATAGAAGGTAATTGAATTATTAAATGTAGAAAAGCTCCTGTGACCACACCCAAAGCCAATCCAGAAATCCCCCATAATGGATAATATAAAAGAATACCTATAATAATTCCTATATTGTAAAGTAGAGGACTTAAAGCGTAGATAAAAAATTTATTTCTAGTTTGAATTATGCTTGTAAAAAAATTAGATAATCCTAATAGAACTGGTGACAGTAACATTATCCTTGAAAGCGATATAACTTGCTCTAACATATCTGCTGAAAAACCACTAAAGATAAAAGGAACTAGTTTTGGAATAAAGAAAAAAACTATTACAGATATAAATAAAATCAAAACCAGAAATACAGAGAAAACTTCATTCATAAACTCTTTAGTTTTTTCTACATTTGTCTCTTGAGATAGATAAGGGATTAATACTGAAATTGAAACAATAGAAGCTACTGTAATAAAAATGAAATCAGGAATTCTAAAGGCAGAGTAATAAATATCTAGAGTTTCCCCTGCCCCAAAAGTATGAGCTAAAATCCTGTCTCTTAAAAGAGCTAGGATTTGTGATAAAAAAGCTGAAAAACCCAAAATATAAGCGGCCTTATGAAGCCCGCTTATATCTTTATCTAGAAAATTAAAAACCTTTTTAATCACAGTAATTTATACTTATTCGTTAATGACAGCGTTCTCAGGGGTTGTTTCTGGAATTACTTCACCTGTTGTATCAACAGGAGGTGCTGTTTGAGACTGCTGTTCAAATCCATAAAAAGGATCTCTTCCGTCTTCTATGTTGTTTAAGATAATCTGAATATTTTCGTCATTTGGATTTAAAATCTTTAAGTCACTAAATTGTCCTAAGGCTTTATCCTTCTCACCTATTACATTATAAGTTAATCCTAATAGATATTTAGCGTTAGAATAATAAGGATTCAAAGTTACTGCTCTCTCAAGAAATGCCTGAGCTCTTTCATAATCTGTATCTTCATAATTTAAAGCTCCTAATTGTAGAAATACTTCAGGATCATTTGGAGTGACAGAAGCCAGAGCTTCTATTATTTGCAAGCCAATTTCCTTGTTTCCTTCGTTAAATTCTAGTTGAGATAATAAATAATAAGCATCTGAATAATTATTTTTCATTTGAATAGCTATTCCAATATATTCCTTAGCTTTCTCTAAATCTCCATTAGCAAGCTCTAGATTAGCTAAATTCAAAACTAATAGTGGATTTGAAGGATTTAGCCTAATTGCCTCCATATAGGATTGCAAAGACCCATCGTAAGCTCCTTCAATTTGTAAAGGAATAACAGACCCATAAATTTTAGCCAAAGTTACCCAATTTAAATAATTGTTCGTATCCAATTGGATAGCTCTTTGAGCACTTCCTACTGTAGCAGAAAAAGCTGCTTGAAATTGTTCTTGTAGTGTTTCCTCATCAACAGCTTCTTGATTAAGAACATTTTGTAATTGCATTAAATTTAGATCAGTTAGGTTCCTGAAATAAAAATCACTTGGATATGTAGTAGCTGCAGCTATAGTCAACTCATAAGCTTTGTTAAAATCTTGATTTATATTAATTTCAGTTAAAGCTCTATTAAATTGTGATGAGGCTAAGACCTTTTTACTGAACATAAAACCTCCAAAAACTGTTGACCCTAGTAAAGCAATAATTACTAAAGTAAATACCACATTCTTTATTTTTGAAGATCTAAATGAAACCTCACTAATCCTTACAATATTTTTTTGATTTAAGGAAGATAATAAAATTCCGAAAATTAAGAAAGTTATTCCTAATATAACTGTTCCTGGAACATAAAATATTAAAAATAAAATTAAATATAATGCAGATGTAAACAAAGAAATTGCTGTGAAGTGATTAAATTCATTATCTTGTGAGGTTTTAATTAACTTAAAACCTAAATAGATAACTGAAATTAAGAATAATATCCAAGAAATAAATCCTAGTAACCCCACAGTAACTAGAGATGAAAAGATAAAACTATTCCCTGTATTAAAATCAGTATTCCAAAATTCAGTTAAATTGATTCCTTGAGGTTTATAAGTAATCCATTCTTGTGCAAATTTATTTGGTCCAGCCCCTAAAATAGGGTCTTTCATTAAAGTAGATTTAGCAATACTTAACGTACTAGAAATAGTTGGACTTATTTCAGCATTTGAAATACCAAACATATCAGGTAACACTCCTCCTATTTTCCCTTGGAACAAAACAAAGATTAGAGTTATCACAAAAACATAAATAGATGGTTTTTTATATAAGTTCTTATAATTAAATTTAGTTATAAATAAATTATAAACAATTAAAAATAAAGAGCTTATCATTAAAAATATCCAAATAAGACTAAAATTAACTAAGCAGATAAAAAATAGTGAAATAATTATCAAAACAATGCTAGATATTTTAATTATTTTATTTTTTCCTAAATATTCATTTATTATTAAATTCAGGATAACAATTAAGCCAAAGAATATACCTAATTCATTCCAATTTCCTATTAAATTTGACGTTGCTGAGTTTAGAACATTAAAAGATAAAAATTCTGGACCTAAAAATAATCTAAATAGATGGAAAATAGCCATTATAGCCGCTGATAAAATTAATCCAGCATAGAAATAAAGAACTTGCTGTTTTGTTTTAAAAGATTTTGATATAAAGAACATTAACATGAAAAGAGCAGCGATAGTTATAAAACTACTAACTTCAAAATAATCTCCAAGTAACCCTGTCATTATTGAACCTGAAAAAATAGCTGATAGTAGATAAGCGATAGGAACTAAGTATGCAGAAATTACTAAAATATTTTTAGAAATAAATAAATTTTTATTTTTTATTCTATCAAAGGCCCATCCTAAAAATAACAAAATTACCCCTAAGATAATTATTATATTTTTACCAGCCCAAAAAGAAATTAGGCTTGTTGGAGCAATAAAAATTGGCAAAAGAATTGACAAAGCTATTCCTATTATAAATGAAATTCTTTTTAAAAGAGAACTTGGTTTGCTTAGATTTATGATTGTTTCCATTATTTTATACAAAATCTATAGAAATGATTATAATAATATTTTATTTCTATATTTTTAATAACTAACTTAAATTTATTAGTTTATTATAACTATTTTAAATACCTTTTGCCAACAATATAATTGTTTATAACTTTTAAATAAAGTTATTTTTTAGCCAATAAGAGCTATTACCATACCTATAATAGCGAAAATAATGCTAATTACCCAATAACGCATAACTACTTTGTAACTAGGCCACCCCAGAGCCTCAAAATGATGATGAATAGGAGCAACTAAAAATATTTTCTTTCCATTTCTGGTTTTTTTTGAAAATACCTGAATTAAATTAGAAAGAACGGTCACAAACAAAGGGAAAGCAATAATAGGTAAAACCAAAACTTGTCCTGTCAAAAAAGCTACAACAGTTAAAGTAACAGTTAGGCCAAGGATTCCTGTTTCTGACATATAAAAACGAGCTGGTGGAATATTAAACCAAAGAAAAGCTAGAATTCCTCCTACAATTACAGCACAAAAAGCGGCTAAATCTATTTGGTTTTGAAAAAAAGCAATCCCCGCATAGGCTGTAAAAATAGTAGCCATAACTCCACCTGACAATCCATCAATCCCATCAATAACTCCACTAGCAAAAAGAGAGAGCATAACTAGCATAAAGAAAGGGATAAATAGTAAACCTAAAGACCACTCTCCTACAAAAGGAATTAAGATAGAAGAAACCTCTAGTTTGAAGTAAAACCAAACAGCTCCAATAAAAGCTATCCACAAAACTGTTAGTATTCTTGTTTTTAAAGGCAAACCTCCTGATGAATACTTACCTTTTCCAGAAATAACTAAAATATCATCAAATAAACCAACCAAAGAACCCGCTATTAGAGTAAATAACGGCAACCATGTTTGCCCCCTACTCATAAAATCCATTTTTTGAGTGAATTCAGAAGGAAAAGCCCATGAAAAAAACCAAAAAATAAAGATTGTAATTAAAACACTCATCCAAATAACAATCCCTCCCATTCTAGGGGTTCCTGTATCTTTTTCTTTATGTAATTTATTAAATATAGGAGTTCCTCCCCCACCTATACCTTTTTGCTTGCCAGAAACCTTTTTCCACATCTTATGTTTATATAAATAATGGGTTAAGAGCGGAGCTATTGCTAATCCAATAAAAAAAGAAATAATCCATGGCACAAATATTTTTACTACATCTAATATCATATTATTTTAAAGTTTTTATATTCTGATAATTTTCTAAACTTGCCCAAAATAATTTTTCCATATCACTAAAACGTTCTTCTTTTGTAGAACCTAAAACTGATATAATTATATTATGCCCAATTCCTATATCAAAAGCCATAATTAAATTTCCCCCAGCTAAATCAGTAAAGCCTGTTTTTGATGCCAAAACTCCAGGCAATTTATCTATAATAATATTAGTATTTTGTGTTTGATGAGTTAAAATATCAGAACTTAATAAAGTCTCCTTTTGTGTACTAGCTTCAAGTAAATTATAATTTTCTTTTAAAATTTTTTCTAAAAGGATAACTGTATCTTTAGCAGATCCATAGGCGCCACTAATACTTTCGTTCACATCTAAACCTGATTCATTAAGAAAAAAGGATTGTACCATTCCAAATTCTCTAGCCTTACTATTCATTTTATCTATAAAATCTTCTTGGGGTAATTTTTGGCTAAAAGGACTTAGTATAGAAGCTAAAGCACTTGCTCCATCATTTGAAGAAGACATTAAAACAAAATCAATCATATCAATCAGAGTCCATGTTTCGCCTAAGATTAATCCCGCATCTCCATCTTTAATTAAATTATTATTTTGGATAGTTAGAGAAGGATTATTCTTTAAATCATCAGAAGCAATATAAACTGTCATCAATTTAGTTAAAGAAGCTAAAGGTAATTGCATTTCTTTATTTAAAGATGTAACTATTTTTTGCTCTTGAACATCCCAAACTAAATACGCTTTAGCAGATAACGAAAGATCTTCAAATGGATTTTGCTGATTTAATCCTAATACTTCATTCAAATCTGTTCCTTGGAAAAGAGCTCTTTCATATTGTAAATTAAAATATATAACAACTTGAACACCTAAATAAAAACCCATAGAAATTAAAAGAATTCCTAGTGTACCTAATACTTGTTTTTTGGTTAAGTTAATCGCTATATTCATGATAATTAATTGAAAGCCTGTAAAATCAAAGGTTAAGAAAAATTTGCAAAGCAAATTTTTTACTTTATGAACTTTATAGACTTTCGACTTTTTGACTTGTTTCCTCCATTTCTTTATTTATTTCATTAAATTCAGGCAAATCTTCAATTTTTGATATTCCTAAAAATGATAATAATTTTATAGAACTTTTGTATAAATAACTTCTTGAATCATCAGGATTCTCTACTTTCTCTATTAATCCTCTAATATGTAAATTCCTTAAAATAAAAGTAGAATTAACTCCGCGAATATAATCTATCTGAGCCCTAGTAATAGGTCCTTTATACAGCACTATAGCTAAAGTTTCAAGAGAAGATTTACTCAACTCTTTGTTTATATCATCTTTTTTCACAAACTCTATCAACTCAGAAGCTTCCGGGGAAGTTCCTAGTGATACTAAACTACTATCAGTTATTAAAATTACACCGTTTTTTTCAAGACGATTATTTAAAATTAATAAAGCATCTTCAATTTCACCTAAACTTTTATCAAAGACTTTAGTTAATTTTATTTTTGAAACAGGCTCTCCTATAAAAAATAAAATTGCTTCAATTTGTGCGTCTAATGTTAACATTTGTTTAATTTATTTTAATTATCTAACTACCTAATTATCTATAGCTGGGTGTATCTAATTTTTGTGTATTCATATTAATATCTCCAAATTGATTTTCCTGACTGACACTTATAATTCCTTGTTTAACTAATTCTAGCATTGCAAGGAAACTAAGAACAACACCAACCTTTTCTTCTTTAGAAAAATCATTCCTAGAATTCAGGCCTGAGTATTCCTTAAATCCAATTTTAAGAGATGAGCTTATTCGTGTACTTAAATTATCAATCACCTCTTCAAGAGAAATTACTTTATCTACAACAGTTTTAGGAAAATTATTTTTCTTTGGTATTTGCTGAAGTACATTTTTTATTAAAAATAATAAATTTTCTTTTTTTATATTCTTATCAGGAGAAAAAACAACCTCCCTTCTTCTGTTTAACTGTCGGGCAAAAATTATTTTTTTACCAAAAGATTTTTCAATATTAATACTTAATTGTTTTATTTTTTGATATTCTTTTAAACGACCCTCAAGTTCTTCAATTCCTTGTTCCTCTTCTTGACTTAAACTTAAATCAGGAAGAAGTGATTTAGACTTTATTAGCATTAAAATAGATGCTATTAAAATAAAGTCCGCTGAAGATTTTATTGAAAAATTTTCAATATTATCCAAATAACTCATATAATCATCAGTTATTTGAGATAAAGAAATATCACTGATATGCATCTTCTTGCTTTCAATTAAATGCAAAAGTAAATCTAAAGGACCTTGAAAACTTTCTGTTACAACACTATAATCTTCTTTTTTCAGCATTTTTTAATTATACAATATAAGCTTGTTTTTATATAATTAAATCTGTGTAAAACAAAAACCAGCATCAAATGATGTTGGTTTTTGTTTTTAGAAAAAATATTCTACTTTATTGATTTTGGTAAAGTCTTTGTCCTTGACCTCTCATTCCCTTTTGAGAACCATCTTTAAGACCATCTCCTTTTGAACCAAAGCCTCTTTCTATTCCTAATTCTTCCATAATGGCTTGAGCTCCTTCAAAATCTCCAGCTTGTCTTAATGAGTGAGCTTCTGCAAACTTAGCAAAATTTTCTTCAGTCATTTGAACCATTCTTTCTGAATGTCTCTCTTGCCTTAAATCACCTCTTTCTTCAAATTTTTGATTTGCAAGAGTAACCCAATCTCCATAATTTCCGTTTTCAAAAACTTCAGTCATTTGAGCTTGGTGTTCTTCAGAAAAACCTCTTCCTGTTCCCCAATCTTCTGAATCGGCGAAAGCGGTACTAACTCCAGCTGCTAATATTAATGTGAGAACAGCTAACCCAACAATTTTTTCTTTTTTCATAATTTTTTTAAATTAAATAATTAATAATGGATATCCTATGTTTATTATTACGCAAAGAATTATATTTTCTTTCAAATATAAATTACAGCGCTCCAAGCGCTGTAACTTCTTTTTTCTTTTTCAGCACAAGTTTGATAGTAGTAATCCAATTGCTACTATTATATTTTTAACATTTTAATATTCTCATGGATTCTCCCTTGTAACATTGGTTTAATTCTCTGCATACGCAAATTCATCTCTTCTACAGTTTTTTTATCTATCATACCTCCTTTTATCATATCTTGAGGTCCGTCAAAAGGCCTAAGCATTTCTGCATAAAAACATTTACCAAAACAATCTTCTTTTATTTCTTCTCCCATTATTTTTATTTTCAAATCGTTTTCAAGAACAAAACTAGGAATAATTTCTAAAATCTGTTCTGATAACAAAACCTCCCAAATATCTCCATTCTGATCTTTTAACTTTAAAATATCTCCATCTAGAGAATCTATTGAGCCTGATAAAAATCCTTTTTCAGGTCTTTGCCACAACCCAGCTTTGGCATCTAATATAGAATGATATCGTGTTGGTAATTTTTGAATTAAATTTCTATCAATAGAAGAAGCCAAGCCTAAATTATAAAAAGTAATTCCTAATAAAAAACTAGCTAAAATTACTCCGCCGATAATCATTGATAAACTATATTTGTATGCCTTTTTGGTATTCCTAATATTAATATAAGCGATTACAATAAACAGAGTAAGTAAAATCAGCCAAAAATACGGAAGGGTTATGATTATGAATTTAGTTAAACCTCCACTTAATTGCATATGTAAGTCCCAGTCATTATTTAAGAGAGTATGAAATATTATAGAAAAGGATAAAGCTCCAATAATAACAGCTAGTCCAAAAGCTCCCCAAAAAAAACTATTTTTCAATACAAATTCCCATTTAGGAGTTGGTTCAATCCCTTCTTGTTTAATCCTATTTATTATTTTTTGACTTAAATTTTTCATAATAATGTAATTATACGCTCGCCTTATATAATAATTAAATTTTTATCTCTTGTTCCTCTATTATTTGAGAAAATTGTTTTTTCGCTCTATTTAATAAAGTCGCGATTGTTCCTTCTGGTTTTTTTAAAATATCTGAAATTTCACTATAATTATTCCCTTCCATAAATCTTAAGATTAATACTTCCCTATATTTTATATCCATTTTACTTAAAATTAAAGAAATATTAATTTTTAAATCTTCCAAACTAATTTCTTTTTCTATGTCTAAGTCATCTGCAATGTTTTTAATAAACTCTCCATCACCATCAAAAGAAATAATTTTTGCTTTATTTTTAAATTTTCGATAATTTGAAATTACCTCGTTATGAGATATTCTATATATCCAAGAAGAAAATTTTAAAGAAGTATCAAAAGCATTTAAATTCCTATAAACTTTTATAAAAATATCCTGCAAAACATCTTCTATTTCATCCTTATCTAAATTAGAGATTCGTGAAATGTATCTAGTTAATTTTTCTTCGTATCGGCGAACTAGAAGTAAAAAATAATCTTGATCTTTTAACGCTAATAACGCCAATTCCTCATCTGTTTTTTCATTAACAGTTTTTAACATACTTATTATTATACTATATTACGCATTTTTTTCTTTTTTCTTTCATTTATAATAGCCCGAAAATTGACAATAAAAAATTATTCAGGCAATATTATAACAGTTGTTAAAAATATATTTTATTAAAATATTTTTTAGGGGGGTAAAAAATGGGAGATGAAATTATTTTAATTCCAGACATAAACCAACTACAATTACTGGCACAAGAGGAAAATCTTTGCCAGGAATGTTTCGTTGAAATTGAGAGTGGTAGTTTATGTCTTAATTGTCAAAAAATTTTTGAAGAAACTGAAGAAACTACTTCTCCAATTCCTCAGATACATTTTTCATGCTCTATAACCTCCAAAAAACCTCAAACACCAATAACCGCTGTTTTTAGGAGAAGACGGCACACAACAAGAACCTTTCGTTGTTAACTAATATTAACAACCACAAGCCTGAGGAAGATTGACTTCCCTCAGGTTTGTTTTTTTATTAAAATTATTCCTCTTTCTCAGGTTTTTCTATTAACAGCGAATCTATTTCAACAGAATCTCCAGTAATTCTATAAACATCTTTATCTATTTTCCCTAATTCTTTACGAGAAGTATTAAAATGATTTACTGTTGTAGCAAGAGAAGTTCCTAATTTTGTATGATAAACATCATAAGCCTTTATATGCCCTTGTAATTTTTCTACATTTTTTATAATCTCTTTAGCTGATTCCTCTACCCTAAAAGCCTTAAATCCTTGTAAAATCGTACTTAAATAGGCCACAAAAGTTGTAGGCGAAACAATAATTACCTTTCTATCTCTATAAGCATATTCAATTAATGACTTAGTATTTACCTTAATTGAGCCTACTTCATTAACCAATAAATCATAATAAATGGCTTCAGCTGGAATATACATAATTGCAAAAGGTAATGTCCCCTCTTTTGTTTTTATATATTTTGCAGTCTCATCAATTCTCTTTTTTAAATCATTAGTAAATTCTTTTTCTAAAACCAACTTTTTATCCTCATCATCTTCATTTACAACTCTATTATAATTATCTAACGAAAACTTAGCATCTACAGGAATTATCCCATCTTTTGTATGAATTACGGCGTCAACAATATCTCCATCTTTAAATGAATACTGCATTTGATAAGCTGTAGGAGGTAAAATATTATTTAAAATTAAATCTAAACCAGCCTCCCCTAAATTTCCTCTTTGCTTTTGATTTTTTAAAACTTTTTCCAAATTTTGAAGCTGTTCAGTCATTCCAAAAACCTGTTTATTAGTTTCTTTAATCTCTGTCATTTTCTCAGTAATATCTTTAATTAATTTTGAAGATTCTCCTAATTGCGTTTTAACTGACTCACTCATTAATTTTGAAGATTCTCCTATTTTAGAATCAAGAGTTTTATTCAATTCATTCATTTGATTTTGTAAAAGTAAAAAAGATTTATCATCTCCTTTATTTTCTGGCTTCTCTAAACCTTTTTTAAACAAAGTATAAATGAACCAAAGAAAAGCTCCATTTAAAGCAATAACAAAAGTAAAATAAATATTCATTGAATCCATAAACATAAGTATAAAGTAGTAAGTATCAAGTATCAAGTATTTATATAAAATAAAAAAAATTATTAAAACAATAAAAAATAGACGCATAAGGTTTTGCTAAAACCTTATGCGTCTTAATTACAAGAACTATCTTAAATCAACCCCTTCTTGAACAGCCCTTTCTTTAATGGGACAATCTTCTAGAATCGCTTTCAATATTATCTTACAGTAGTACTCGGCAACACTAAAATCTGGAAAACTTTTTCTCATTTCTTTAATAAACAAGAAAAAAGTTGATCCCTCAAAAGGGTAAAAAAATAAATGGATGCTCCTGCAAGTAGGGATATTTATTTTATAACGCCTCAGCCAAAAATAAAGATACTTACTTTTAAAAAGGGGGCACTTTTTACAAGAAAAAGTCTCACAATAACCACACGGACATTGAACTTCTAAATCATGGAATCCTGTGCCAGCAGAAGAGAAGCACTCTTTATTTTTTATCTTTTCAAGTATTGATGACCATTTCTGAACAGAATCCAGCCAATTTTCATACGAAATTATTTGAACTTTATCACTTTGTTCCATCTTCTCCCCCTTTTTAGACAAAAAATTTAAAAAAATTATTTTGTTTCAAATTACTACCTTTATTTACTTTACCTAACTTTACTAAATAAGTCAATTTACAGCGCTTGGAGCGCTGTAAATATTATATTCTAAACTTTTCTAAGAAAAAACAAATATTTTGCGCCTTCAATTAAGATTAAATTAAATATTCCTAATAATACAATAATCCCGAAATCAAATAGATTTAAAGGAATTGTATGAAGAATAATTTGTAAAAACGGAACATAAATCCCAGCTAAAATAATAATAAAACTAAAAGTCCAAGCTAAAACTAAAAATTTATTAGAAAATATATCAATCTTCCAAATTGGTTTATGCAAAGACTTAAGCGCTACCGCAAAGAACAAAGAATCAACAGAGAGGGCTACAAACATAATAGTCCGAATTTCGTCTAAAGGTAAAGCTAATTTACTTAAAAAGTAGTAAAGGGCTATTAAGAAAGTCCCTGTAATTAAAGCAATCATTATTACCATATTTTTTAATCTCGGAGTTAATATTTCAGAATTATACAACCTATCTTCTTTACTTTTTAAGTAATTTTCTTTTGGTTCAAAAACAAAAGCAAAATTCATAAAACCTTCTTCAACAATATTTATCCATAAAATCTGAGAAGCTAATACAGGCAAAGGTAATCCGAATAACAAAGCTCCTCCAATAACAAAAACTTCCGAGAAAGAAGTTGATAAAAGATAAGCCACAATCTTTTTTAAATTATCAATAATTCTACGACCCTCTCCTACAGCAAAAACAATGACTGAAAATGAATTATCTAATAAAATTAAATCAGCCGATTCTTTAGCTACCTCTGTCCCACTTTCTACCGCAATTCCCACATTAGCGTTTCTTAAAGCAGGAGCATCATTTATACCATCTCCTGTCATAGCAATAACTTCGCCCATCTCCTTTAATATTTTTGATACTCTTAGTTTTTGATTAGGACTCATCCTAGCAAAAGCATTAACTTCTTTTAATACTTCTTCTAATTCTTCATCTTCCATTTTATCAATATCTTCCCCTCTTAAAACCTCTCCACCAGATTTAATAATTCCAACCTCCTCAGCAATTTTTCTAGCAGTCCCTTCATTATCACCAGTCAACATTATAGTTCTAACTCCTAATTCTTTTGTAACCAGCAAGGATTCTTTTACATCTTTTCTAATAGGATCATTAAATACAAGAAGAGCTGTAAATACCAAATCATCCAAATTTTCATTTGGAATTTTTTTCCAATCTATTTCTCTATAAGCCTGAGCAGTTAACCTCATTCCTAAATTAGTTTTCTTATCTAATATTTGAGCAAAATATTCTCTATCTTTTTTTGTAATTTTTCTTTTTTTACCATTATCTAAAACATATTTAGATTTTTCTAAAATTATTTCAGGACGACCGTTTACATAAATATGATTTTTATCTCTATTAGTTTTATTTAAAGAAATAGAATATCCGTTTTTTGAAGAAAATAATAACAAATCTAACCTTTCATTTTCTACCTCTAATTCTTTTTGGGAAATTCCCACCTCTAATCCTGCAGATACAATCGCTTTTTCCAAAGGACGCCCCTGAACAATAATCTCTCCTTCATTACCACTCTCAACGAAAGCATCTGAACCTGTAACTGCCATTTCTAAAACTTTAAGATTCTCTTCCTTAGTATTTTTTAATGTAATAATCTCAGCTAATTTCATTTTTGCCTCTGTAATTGTTCCTGTTTTATCAGTTAAGATTACAGAAACATTTCCTAAAGTCTCTGAAGCTAATAAATTTTTAACCAAACCTCCTTTCTTTAATATCTCCTTCATTCCAACAGCCAAAACAGCCGTTGTTGCGATAGGCAAACCTTCGGGAATAACGGCTATGGCTACAGCAATAGAAATTAGGAACATTTCAACATAAGATTCTCCTTTTAATATTCCTAAAATAAAAATCAAAACAGTTGCGATTACTACAATAAACATCAGAAAACGAACCAATTTATCCATTTTCTTTTTCATTGGTGTTATTTTTTCATAATCAGATAAAGATTTTGATATCTTACCTAGTTCGGTTTCTTTCCCTGTTGAAACAACAACTCCCTTACCATAACCTGCTGAAATAGAAGTTCCCATCCACAACATATTAATTTGACTAGTTAAAGCTAAATCCTCACCTTCTAACATTTCTGCTTTTTTAATCACACCTACCCATTCTCCTGTTAAAACAGCTTCGTTAGCTAACAAGTCTTTTCCTTTTATCAGACGAATATCTGCGGGAACATATACCCCTGCTGTCAAAACAACAATATCCCCCACAACTAATTTTTCAACAGGAATTATTTTTTGTTTTCCATCTCTTAAAACAACAGCTTTTTTATGCTGAGCTACATTTAGTTTTTCAAAAGCATTGTCAGCTTTTTCTTCTTGGATAACTCCAACAATTAAATTTATTGTTACAGCTAAGAATACAACAATAGCATCTAAAAATACCCCTAAAAACAAAGCAATAACACCAGCTATTAATAAAATAAAGTTTAAAGGGCTTTTTAAGTGATTAAGAATATTTTTCAAAAAAGAAATCTCTGCTTCTTTTACTAAAATATTTTCACCATATATTTTTCGGTTTTCTAATATTTTCTTGCGATTCAGTCCATCTTTAAAATTAGCATCTAATTTCTTTTCTAGTTCTTTTAATTCAAAGGTGTACCACGCTTCTTTAAGATTTATTAACATAATATTTTAAACTAAGTTTAACATAAATTTTAAAACAAACTATGCTATACTTTTATTATATTAAAAAACTAAATAAACTTATGAATATAGAACAACAAATACGAGAAGAATTAAAAGAAGCAATGAAAAACAAAGAGGAAACTCGTTTATTAGTATTACGAAGCCTTTTATCTGGCTTTACTAATGAATTAGTTGCTTCAGGAAAAACTCCCCAAGATGAAGTTGAGGATTCTCTTGCTTTAAATGTAATTAAAAAGGCAGTTAAACAAAGAAAAGACTCTGTGGAACAATTCAAAAAAGGAGGAAGAGAGGATTTGGTAAAAATAGAAGAAGCTGAATTAAATATTTTAGAAAAATATTTACCAGAAATGCTTAGCAAAGATAAAATCAAAGAGATTGCCGAAGCAAAAAAACTGGAAACGGGAGTTAATGATAAATTAAAGATAGGAATTTTAATTGGAGCTGTAATGGGAGAAATTAAAAATATGGGTGAAGAAGCCGACGGAAGCATTGTTAAAAAAATTATTGAAGACCTTTTTTAGAAAAAAAGCCACCCCATTTCTGAGGCGGCTTAAATGCAAAAATTATCTTATCTTTTTAATATAAAAACCTTCTGGTCTTAAATCAATAACTAAAGCTTCTTCCTCTATTAAATGACGACTACAGAGGATACGATCTCCTATAACGATTCCCCATTCAGAAGGAAGCTTGGCAAGAATCTCTTTTCCGTAATCAAAATCATGGTAAATCCTTGAAGGAATTTCCCAATGAGGCAGATCACTTCTAACTCTAACAGTATTTATCATCCTTACCTCCAAAATTAATTATATTAAATTAATTACTTAACTTTCCTAAATTAAATATATAATAATATATAAATAAGTCAAGGGATAATTGTTTATAAATAGAAAACCGCTCAGACAGGAACGATTTCCTACTGAACGGTCTAAGTGTCTCTTTTAGGCCAGACTTTTTTCAACTCCTCAAGGATTAAATAAAGATGCTTAATATTATCTTTAGTCAGAGTCCAGAGAATATCATTTTCAAAATCAAACCAAACATCAGTATCAGGAAGACATGTTGGAAAAAGAGATTGAATACCAATACTCTCTCGTATAGCATCATCAAAACCACTAGCTTCTTTTAACGGCAATCTACTCTCAGAAAGCATTTGCAAATACTCCTGATAACCATCAAAATAAAACCCTTCTGCTGCTATCATATAGATAGTGATTTTTTTATCAGTAATATTTACAGTAGTAATCCCCTGACAAAAACCTGTTATCATAAGCCTATACATAGACTTGTTTTGTAGCCCATATTCTTCATATTCAGGTGAACACATGTTGTGATAACAAAGATCTCCTTTTTCTTTATCGAGCTTACAAGGATGAATTAACCATGGTGCTTTCATAACCTTAACTCCTTTTGCAAAACCTATTAAATCAATCCACTAAAAGCCCAACTGGTATCATTCAGAGGACCTTCCCATAACTCTCCAGATCTCACCGAAGCTAATCTTTTAAGTCTTCCTTCTGAATGCTCATAAACTAAATGAGCTTTTTTATAGGTTGTCATCAGTTCATCGGCTTTAGCAAAAGCTTTCTCCTTGAGATCCCCTGTAGCGAGCTTATAAACTTTAACAGCTTCTTTCAGAGTAGTGATCTCCTTTTCACCAAGAAGAATTTTAGCGATATTATCTGGAATATCTATTCTTATTAACGCCTTCTTATCCATAACGCCCCCCTAATAAATGTTAAATTACAATCACTTTATCTTTTTTTATTATATACAAATAAAATACAAATTCAAGCACTTGCTTCTTTTTTCAGCACA
>JAGLSI010000011.1 GCA_023135835.1 Minisyncoccota bacterium | reverse complement strand
CTCCTACCCAAACTCAAAAATCTGATTCTATGGTACAACAAATTACTGAAATTTCTCGTTCCTTAAAACATTTAGCTAGAGAATTAGACCTTCCTGTAATTGCCCTTTCTCAATTATCTCGTGCAGTAGAAAGTCGTGGTGGGCGTCCTCGTTTATCTGACCTAAGGGATTCTGGTGCTATTGAGCAAGATGCTGATGTGGTTATGTTTATTCATCGTGAACAAAAAGAAGATGGTTCTGGTAAAGCAAATTTAACTGAAATTTTAATTGAAAAACATAGAAATGGACCTACTGGAAAAGTTGACCTTAATTTCAATGACAAAAAAGCTACTTTCCAAAGTATAGATAAGGCTGACTTTGACGATTTTGATTTGGAACAGGCTGGAGAAGATGATACTGACGCTGATGGTTTTTAATTAAACAATCATTGACATATATAAATTATATGGTAATATAATAAATAGGTATGTTCTTTCCTCTATATTTGGAAATATTTCCGTCAGAGAAAAGAGGCTCTGGATTTACTTCCACAGGGTGCAGAAGTAAATCTTCTTAAATTAAGTCTTTCCCTTAATAAGAAAAAGACTACTTATTATACCCCCTTCAGTTTTTGGACTAGAAGGGGGTATTTATTTGCTTTTTATTTATTATAAAAAAGCTACTTTCCAAAGTATAGATAAAGCTGACTTTGATGATTTTGATTTGGAACAGGCTGGAGGAGATGACGCTGACGCTGATGGTTTTTAATTTAAAAACCCCCAACTACTATATTAGTAGCTGAGATTTTAATAAAATTAAAAAGTTAGGTGTTAATTCTTCAAAAGACACCTGAAAGAGAATCTACGTGAACGAAGCCGTCTATTAAAGCAAATACCCGGCCTGCGAGAATTCACATAATAAAACTCAGCATAAGAACCATTAGTAGGATACAACCAAAAACCTGCAAAAAAAGAAACGGAAAAAAACTCTTGCCTCTTAAAATAACCTGGATAAACTAAATTGGGAATATCTTCCTTCTTTTTTACAAGAATACCCTATTCTTCCTTTGTTGGTATCCGTTTATTAACTTTTTCCATTTCCCTTTTTCCAGCAGAAAGTGTAAATAATTGTTGGCCAATTATTTCCCCAGGAACTCCACCAACAAATTCCAAAATATCTCTTTCACGGTTTTCAAGGCAGACAATCTTATCATGATTTCTATCATAATAAATTACCTGCTCCCATCCAATAGAATCAACTCGGAAATTATGTTCTTCTAGTTGAAGTTTTTTATTTTCCATTATTACATCCCTCCCCTTTTCTTTAACTTTTTATTTAAAATTATTTTAATATACTCATATCTCTATAGCAAAACAAACTATTTTAAATATATAGCTTTAGAGAAAGTTTGTCAATAACAAAACCTCATCTAGCCTATCTTATGTGCTATAATAACAAAATAATGAATTCTATAGATAAATTAACAGAATATTTTATTAAATTTCCTGGAATTGGGCCTAGGCAGGCGAAGAGGTTTGTTTATTTTTTATTGACTAGAGATAGTGCTTTTTTAAATGAGTTGGCCAATACTCTTAAAAGTTTAAAATCTGATTCTAAAATGTGTCAATCTTGTTCACGCTTTTATTCTTCCTCTAATTATAACTCAGCCTTATGTGATATTTGTCTAAATAAAAACCGTGATACGGATACACTAATGATAGTCGCAAAAGATGCGGATTTAACAAACATTGAAAGAATTGGAAATTATAATGGTTCATATTTTGTTTTAGGAGGTTTTATTTCTATTTTAGAAAAAAACCCTGAACAAAAAGTTAGAATTACAAAACTTTTAAGTTTAATTCAAACTAAAATAAAAAACAGTAATCTAAAAGAGGTTATTTTAGCTTTAAGTTTAAACCCTGACGGAGAAAATACTCTTAATTATATCTCAGAAAAATTAAAACCTATTTTAGAAAATCAAAATATTAAAATCACTACTTTAGGTCGTGGATTATCTACAGGAACAGAATTAGAATACTTGGATGATAATACTTTTCAAAACGCATTTAAAAATAGGGGTTAAAAATTCTCTTTAAGAAACAAACTTTTCAGTAAGATTTATTATTATATTATTAATAATAATGATTTTCCATGGGTTAGATTTATGAATAGAATAAGAATCAGAAGTAAAAATTTCTTGAAATTTCAAAAAAGTTATGGAGGTTAAAGGAGCATCTAAAAAAATTTCAGCGTCAGGAGAAACTTCAATTGTTCTTATTTTAGGATTATTGTTTTGATATACTCCTTCCTCGCAATTACCCCCAGGATAGAAATGAGGATTTAATTCAACATAATCTATATCTAAATATATCTTTCCATCTTTTTCATAAACTTTTTTAATAAGGCCTGTATGTTTTTCAGGTTCTATATCTATGAATTTAAATGTGGAAATGATTTTATCACAACTCTCTAGATTATCACCATTTTGGCTACAATAAAAAGAATACAAATAATTATTCTTAAAAGTACTAAGAGCTACGGTTGCTGTACTACTAACACCACCACCCATATCACTTACAGTTAAACGAACAGAGCTATGTTTTATAGCAGGATTTTTTCCTATTTTAATTTCTTGCACAATATTTAATTTGTCAGCCTGTCTATCTGCCAAATTTTTCGTATCTTTTAATGTTTGTTCACCTGATTTGTTGAGTAAAGAAATAGATAATCCAACATTATGTTTATTTTCATCTGAGTTTTGATTTATCCAGGAGCTAATTCCAAAAACATTACGAAATGTTGATGACTGAGAAAATGTAATTTCTTTTGGATATTTAAACTCAAACCCATATTCTTCGTTTCTATAGGTTTTCCAGTCAGATGGGATATTGGTTACTACTCCTGAATCTGATTCCACTGAGGTTGTTTCTTCTTCTGCCCCACTAATTTCTGGGCATTCTGCAAATTCACAATCTGGAGCTATTCTGCCTACCGCAGAACCATCTGGGCATAACTTAGCCTCTTCTGTGCAAGCAAGATTTTTTATATTATTAATTACATCTTTTTGACTTATTATATATACAGACCCACCTCCTACAATAATAACCCCTAAAATTACTAATAATACTGCTGAAACGAAACCTTTTTGATTTTGTTTTTTCATATATTTAATAATAACAAATATTTTATTTAAAATATAGCTTTGTTAATCCATGATTTTTCTTACCCTCTAAGAAGACAATTTGCTATATTCGAACCTAAACTTATTTTCGAGCAATAAAATTATAAATACGCCAATGTTTTGTTCGTCCTTTCTCTGTTTCTTCTTCTTGAAACAAAATAATCTCCATATCCTTTAAATATTCCTTAACCTCCTCAACAGTTTTATATGTTTTATGCAAACTCTTTGGTTCTTGACCATATTCATCATATATCTGCCCACAAAAGATCCCTCCTTTTTTTAATGATAATTTTATATTCTTAATTACACGATCAAAATGTGTAAAATCACAATAAGACAATGATTGTATTGCCAACGCTAAAACATATTCATTAATAGGAAATTGAAAATCCTCAAACGAAGTTACAATTGGGTGTAACCTTTTATTTTTAATTTTAAGCGCTTCCTTCTCTAAAAGAGAATTTTTATCAATAACTGTTACATCAAACCCTCTCTGCAAAAGGTGTCTTGTGTCTCTTAAAGCCCCACCACCAATATCAATTACTTTTCCTGTATTTTTTACATACAAAAGAGCCTCCACAAGCAATTTGTTTGGGGGTTGTAGCCGTGTCATATCATACCATTCAGACCAATCAACTTTATTTACCATAATATTATTTTACCATAGATGATCAATAAACAGTTCCACCTCCCACAATTACAACTCCCAAAATTACTAATAATACTGCTGGAACGAAACCTTTTTGATTTTGTTTTTTCATATATTTAATAATAACAAATATTTTATTTAAAATATATAAATATTATTGATTACAGCGCTTGGAGCGCTGTAAGACTGTAGGCAGTCTCCGAACGCTGTAATCATAGCTGTTACTATTCCAGTTAACTGGAATAGTAATACTTAAATTCAAATACAGTCCAGTTAGCCTACCTTTGCAGGCAAATAGACTGGAGTAATTTGATTACAGCGCTTGGAGCGCTGTAATAAGGATTGTAAAACTGTCAGCGGGTAGGCTCTGTATAAACTATATTAAAAAAATCCATCGGCTCATCTAATGAGCCGATGGATTTTTATTTTTATATTTTTGTTATTTCAACTTTATGAAATGTTTGTCTGTGTCCCTTTCGTTTTAGATAATTAGATTTTGACTTAAATTGCATTATTCTGATTTTAGGATCTCTGGCTTCTTCAATGAATTTAGCTTCCACCTTAGCCTTATCTAAATAAGGCTCCCCTATTTTCGTATCTTTGTTGTCATCAATCAGAAGCACTTTATCAAAAGTGATTTTATCCCCTTCTTTATATTCTTCTGTTCTAGAAAGCTTTTCAACTTTAATAATATCACCTTCTGATATCTTATATTGTTTAGCTCCTGTTTCTATTACTGCAAATTTCATATATAATAATTTTAAATTTTAAAAAATGAACAGAAATAAAGGTATAATTGCCTAAAATCTAGGTCAGACCCATAAAAAAGTCCATGAGGGAGACAACCTTTATTTCTGCTCACAAACAATATTTTACACTATTTTATATTTAAATCAACTATTAACCGTAGATAATTAACTCGTTTCCACAATATTTTATAAATTTATGGATTCCTTCATTATTTATCATTAGAGTAGTTTTGTTATTATCAGGATGAAAACTAGCTTTTTCAGCCTCAAAAACTTCCCTATCCACAATTAAAATAACTTCATGGTTTTCATCATTGATTAAATTTAATAATGAAACCGACCCTCTTTTTGTCTTTAAATATTTTTCTAATCTTTCTGGAGAAGCAAAACCCAACCTCTTTTCTCCTAAAAATTCCCCTAATTCTTCTAGATTCATCTCTTTATGAGCTTCTGTTACAAAAAGAAAATGTTTCTTACCTTTTCTATCTCTTAAAAACAAATTTTTGCAACGAGTACCGTCTAAACCAAGCTTCTTGTATTCAATATCAGCCTCTTCCGCATTTATCACAGGAGGATGTTCGTATTTTTCAAAATCTATATTTAAGTCTTTTAGTATTTTATAAATATCTTTCATTATTTTATTACTTGGGGGTGCTACCCCCAAGCGGGGGTTGTTTGTTAATTGTTTATAATTATTTATATAGGTAACGGTTATGATTATATAATATTTATCTTTTAAATCAACTCTTATCGGCAGACAGATTACAATAATTAGGATGAAAAATGTCTAAAATAAAACCACCTTCACGAATAATCTTCGTGAAGGTGGTTAATTTTTGTATTTTCTTTATTCCTCCTTAATTTAATGAATCATAAATTTGCTTAGCCTTTTTAAGAAAGAAGTCCTTCAGAAGAGGAGGAATTGTTTCTTTTTCCTGAATAATTACCCAAAACCATTTAGGTACTTTGAGAACATCAAATCCCAAAATCTCAGCGATCCTCACCTCAATGAGTTTTTTTAACCCAGACTCATTGGAAGCATATTTCCAATAATTAATGAGTTTAAAAATGTCAACTTCTTCTTTCAAGACTTCAGCCATTCTCACTTCAATGAGTTTTTCAGGTTTAGACCCTCTGGAAACATGCTTCCAATAAGCAATGAGTTTAAACATGTCGTTAATAATTAGGAGTTCTTCTTTTAAAACCTTAGCCATCCTCACCTCAACGAGTTGTTCAGGCCCAGACTCACCAGAAGTCTTTTCCCAATAAGTAATGAGCTTAGACATACTAGTTTCTTCTTTCAAAACCTCAACCATCCTCACTTCAATGAATTTTCTTGACACAGACTTAGTGGAAGCATTATCCCAATAAGTAATGAGTTTAAACATATCAGTGACAATTGAGAATTCTTCTCCCAAGGAAACTTCTTTTTTTTTGGGGATTCCTAAAAACTCCTTCAAAAAACTCTTTTCCTGAGGTGATAATTGGTTTTCCATTTTAAACTCCTTTTCAATGAAAATTAGAATATACAAAAATTAAATTAACTTCTGTTGCTAAATATACTTAATAGACTTATCGTTGTCAATAAGTGTGGTTAAATTAATAATTGTTTTTTGTTTTTAATTGATGTATAGTTTTTATAGAAAGTAAAAATCCTTGCTAATAAGCAAGATAAAAATTAAATATAGGAGAGGGGGTAGTTATGAGCAAGGGATCTCGTCGAAACAAAATTTCTCTAAACAAAACTCTTAGTAAAAAAGAGCGTTTGAAAGAAGCTGGAGCGGCAATTCATTCTTGTGAGAACGCCTTGCTTTCAGCAAGAAAACAGCTTGAAGAAGCTGATACTTCTGAATTCAGATCACTTAGAAGACTAAGTCAGAAGGTAAGCCTTTATGAAAAGAACTTGTCTGAGCTTAGAACACAAGCTTTATAACTTATTTCTACAGGGGGAAATTAAAATGGAATTAGAAAAAACAGCGAAAGATTATGAACATGAAGCTGCATACGAAAAAGCTAAACAGGCAGCAGAGAGAGAAAATATTAAAAAAACATGGAGTTTCAAGATTGCTCTTTATGAGAGAGCAATAACAACGGCTAGATTAGAAATTCTAGCACCAAACGCCAAAACTTCAACTGTTCAAAAAACCCAACAAGATATTCTGCTGTACGAGGAGACTCTTGCTAAATTAAGAAAAGGGGTTATTTGTTAAAGGCTTTTTCTTTTTTATAGGAGAGGTGGATTATGTCAAAACCAATAAGGAGTACTAAATCTAGAAAAATTGGGGTTAAGATTAAATCTTATACTAAAACCTTGGATTCGGCTCAAAAACAACTTTCCAAGGGAGCTTTATCTCGTAAATCTCGTAAAAGACTACGCCGCACAGCGGAGATAGCAAAAGGAATGCTGTCTAAGTTAAGAGATGAAATTTCTTAAGGATAGAAGTCTTTCCTATTCGTACTTATTCAGCCTGCGACTTTAAAGTTGCAGGCTGTTTTTTAATTTTTTTATTCTATAGCTATGTGATAGTATTTTCAACAATTCAACTGGAAACAATAAAAGCAGAGTTTCCAAATGGTAAAGGTGTTAAAAACCAGTGTATTTTATGTTGTTTAGCATAATATTTTAAGAAATCGTGAACTCGCTCACTCGTAATAGTAGCAATTTGGTTACTCCTATTATATTCAAGCCTTTAAAACTTTGTTATAATCTTTGTATATAAATTAACATAAAATTAATAAAAATTATGAAAAACAAAAAATATGGATTAAGAAGAATATTAATAATGATTGGAATTTTAGCTATAATAGCTATTGGAAGTTTTTGTTTTATAAAAGAAAAAAACCTGCAAAACCAAGCAGATTATTCTTATATAGAAGCACCTATGCTTCAAAACGCAACTAATTTCTCACACTCTTCTAGGGGATATTCTTGGACAGCCAACATTCCTAATTCATACAAATCAAAATCTAACCATGAAGGACCAGGTCCTTATATAATATTTAATATAGATGAAAATAACCCTAACTGTAATTTTAGTATTACAGCTCCAATAGTAGAAAAAACTAAAATTGCTTCAATGGGATTTGATGAAGCTTTTGAAGATTATCTAGAAAAAAATGTAGAAATGATGGAGATATTATCTGGTATTTCAAATTTTGAAGTTACACCATCAAAAAAAATAAGTATTGGTAAATTGAGTGGAACTCTTTTTGAATATAAAAAAGATAATCTTCAACACCTACAATTCATAGCTAAATATTCAGAAAAAGAATTAATTGGAGGATTTGTTCTAGAATGTATTACCCCTTCTGAAGAAAAGATTACTGTTTACAAAAATGAGTTTTTCGGAATTATCAACAGTTTTAGATAAAAAATTTAAATAAAACTATTTAAAACACAGATTCTAATGTCATGTACTAGAAAGACACTATAATACAATATTAAAACAGCACCTTAGTGCTGTTTTTGTTTTTGTATAGTGGGCAGAATTCGGTCTCAAATCACTAAGTATATTTCTTCGCTTCGCTTGAAATCTACTAAGTGTTTGCGACCCCGTCTCAGAAAATATCAGATTTTCTTCCGACTTTCGAATCCTGCCCGGCGCACTATAATACAATATTAAAACAGCACCTTAGTGCTGTTTTAATATTGTATAGTGCGCCGGGCAGGATTCGAACCTGCGTAGCCCGAAGGCGCGAGTTTTACAGACTCGAGTATTTGACCGCTCTACCACCGACGCATTTAAAATTATTTTACTTTTTCTGTTTTAATGTTCTTCTGTTCTCGTGTTTTAATGACCTTATCCCCTTTTCTTTTCTTTATTATAAATGACAACTTATCATTTTTTACACCCACAGCGATTATCCCTCCGCTAATCATTCCTTCTGAAATCATCAAGGAAGCAATAGGAGTTAGTATTTCGTTCTGAATTAAACGCTTTAAAGGTCTAGCTCCGTACTGTGGATTATACCCTTTTTTTGTTAAATATCCAAGAACTGTGCTTGAAATATTTAAAATAATGTCTTTTTCTTTTAATCTTTCTTTAATAATATTAATTTGAATATCTACAATTTTAGAAATTGATTCTTCTTTTAAGATATCAAAAATAATAATATCATCTAAACGATTTAAAAACTCTGGTTTAAAATAATCTTTTAAAGCAGTATTAATTTTATCTTTTGTATCATTATATTGTTCTTCGCTAGTGTTATTAACAAACCCAATACTTTCCATCTTATCAATAAATTTTGACCCAATATTAGAAGTCATTATGATAATAGTGTTTTTAAAATTTGCTTTTTTACCTTTTGAATCAGTTAAAATTCCCTCATCTAAAACTTGAAGTAAAATATTAAATACTTCTGGATGAGCTTTTTCTATTTCATCAAACAAAACAATTGAATAAGGTTTGTGCCTAATAGTTTCAATTAGTGATCCCCCATCTTCGTGTCCCACATATCCAGGAGGAGACCCTATTAATTTAGCCACACTGTGTTTTTCCATAAACTCAGACATATCAACCCTGATTAAAGATTTTTCATTATCAAACATAAACTTGGCTAATTGCTTAGTTAGCTCTGTCTTTCCTACTCCTGTTGGACCTAAAAACAAAAAGGATCCTATGGGACGATTGGGGTCAGAAATCCCTACTCGTGAACGCTTGATAGCGTCTGATATTTTAGTAATAACTGCATCCTGCCCAATTACTTTATTCTGCAAAATACCTTCCATCCTATTTAATTTCTCAGTTTCTTCTTCTAACATTTGAGTAATAGGAATACCTGTCCAACGACTAACTATATCTGCTATTTCATTTTCAGTAATTTCTTCATTTAAAATCCGTCCTTCTTTTTTTAGTTTTTTAAGACGATTCATTTTTATTTTTAATTCTTTTTCAACTTGAGGAATTTTGTCATAACGGATTTCAGCTGCTTTTGATAAATCTGTTTCCATCTCACTTTGCTCAGCATCAATTCTTAATAACTCTAAATCTTTTTTAAAAGTTTTAATATCAGCTAAAATTGTTTTTTCATTATTCCATTTAATTGCCAATTCTGCTGTCTTCTCTTTTAAATTAGCAATTTCCTCTTTTATTTCGTGCATTCGTTTTTTATTTTTTGCTCCCTTTTCATTTTTTAAGGCTTCTTTTTCTATTTCTAAACGAGTAACAGCTCTGTCTGTTTTTTCCAATACAGGTGGTTTATTTTCTAAAGAAATTTTTAAAGCGGCTGCTGATTCATCAATTAAATCAATAGCTTTATCAGGTAAAAATCTGTCCGTGATATAACGACTAGATAAATTTACAGCTGATATAATAGCGTCATCTGTTATCTTTACACCATGATAAAGTTCATATTTTTCTTTCAAACCTCTTAAAATTGAAACGGTATCTTCAATTGAGGGTTCGTTTATATGAACAGGCTGAAAGCGTCTAGTTAAAGCTGGGTCTTTTTCAATATATTTTTGATATTCTTTTAATGTTGTTGCTCCGATAACTTGTAATTCTCCTCTAGCTAAAGCTGGTTTTAGCATATTAGAAGCATCCATTGCTCCTTCAGAAGCACCTGCCCCAACCAGTGTATGGATTTCATCTATAAACAAAATAATTTTCCCTTCTGCTTCTTTGATTTCTTTCATCACAGCTTTTAATCTTTCTTCAAATTCTCCACGATATTTAGTTCCCGCAATTAACAAACCTAAATCAAGAGATACTAAATCCTTATCTTTTAATGATATTGGTGTGTCTCCTTGAACTATTTTAAGAGCCAATCCTTCAGCTACTGCTGTTTTTCCAACCCCTGCATCCCCTATTAGAATTGGATTATTTTTTGTTCTTCTTGAAAGAATTTGAACAATTCTGCGAACTTCCTCATCTCTTCCGATTACAGGGTCTAATTTATTTTCATTAGCTAATTTAGTTAAATTTCTAGTATATTTCCCCAAAACTCTATTTTTTGGTTTTTTATCAATGTCAGTAATTTTACCTTCTTTTATCTCTTTTAAAATTTTTGAAACATCCTCTTTTTCAATTTTAAATTGATTTAAGATTTCAGAAACATCTCCAGGGATATCTAATAATCCTAAAAATAAATGCTCTACTGAAATAAAAGAATCGTTCATATCTTGAGCAATCTTTGAAACCTTATTTAAAACTTCGGTTAATTCAGGTGTAAAAAAAATCTGATATGATGGAGTCATTGTTGGTCCTGAATTAGGTGACTCAATTAAATCTAATAAAGAATCAGCTAATAAAATAATATCTATATCCAATTTTTCTAAAATAGAAATCACCATGTTTTCTTCTTGTAAAAGAATTGCTGTAAAAAGGTGCATGTGGCTAACATGGTTTTGTCCACGCTCAATAGCCAGTTCGTGTGAACGACGAATTATTTCTTTAGCTTTTGTTGTAAAATTTTGAAATGGAGGCATGTTTTTAGATAATTATGGGTTAGTTTTTAGGAAGTTAGAGACGGGCGAGGCTTTGCCTCGCCCGCTTCTTATTAAAACACCACTTACTATACTAATAATATAATGGTTTTGAATATTTTAGTCAATATTTAATTTTATTCTTCTGTTGTCGCTAAAGATTTTTTTATATCAAAAGTTTCTTTAATTATATTTATTGGAGTAAAAATTCCTCCGTCTAATTTAATTCCAATAATTTTCCCATCCATATCTATTAAGGCTACCATGGAATTTCTTGGATTTAAATTTGTTTCTATTTTTTCTACTATAATTTTCTCTTGCTCTAATGAAAGCTTAAGATCAATAACATCCTCTTCAGTTTTGTTTATAATTATTTTATTTCTAACTAAATTTGAAATAATTCCAGTTAAAATCATATCTGTATCTTCTCCTCCTAACACGATAATACTTTGACCCAATTTAAGAGAATCTGAATCCCCCATATCTATATTACTAAAAGTAGAAGACTCACCTAATTCTTCTAACCCTAAAAAGATAAAATCATTTTCGGCTGAATTATCCAAAATTAATTTAATTTCTTGTTCATTAAATGAAATAAAGTAATCTTTTTCTTCTAAACCTTCTTTAATAAAGTCTTTTCGTTGAGCAACAATATCCCCTTCTTCAGACATAAACAAGCCAACTCCGACAAATTCTTTTACCATTTCTTCCTCTTCTTTATTTTCTACATAAGTATAAATTCTAACTAACGATTCTGAATTTTTATTTACTGCTTCAATTATGAAATCTTCTTCACTAACGATAATTGTATTATTGTTTTCAATAACAGTGGCTGTTTGCTCTCCTGGAACTATTTTTTCAATAGTTTTTTCGTATACCTTATGAATTGTATCTGTTACAACAGGAGGAGCTTGGTTAACCAAAGAAACAGTAACTATTCCTGTTGCTATTGATGTAACAAAACTTATTAAAAGAGTAAGTAAAATTATTTGAGTAGGGTTTAATTCATTTAAATTCATAGATGAGTAAATTTATTTATTATCTATATATTATATATTACGAAAAGAATATAGACAAATTTCTTATGTGGAAATAAAAACATTTATTAAATCAATAGAAAAACCACTCAACGAATTAAATGGTTTTTCGTTGAGTGGTTATTTTAATTACTTGTTTACTTCCAATTTGAGAAGAGAGATACCTGTTTGGCAAACTTGCCAATTCCAGCCAGACTTTTCCATAACATGAACAATTTGATCTTCATCACTTAAGTGGCTGATACCTGCTTGGCAAACATCTGAATCCCATCCAGATTTTTCCATCAAAGCAAAAACTTGTTCGGGACTTTTCTCTTCCAATTTGAGGAGAGAGATACCTGTTTGGCAAACATGCCAATTCCATCCAGACTTTTCCATCACAGCAAGAACTTGTTCTGGATTTTTATCCTCCAATTTAAGAAGAGAAGTACCTGTTTGGCAAACTTGCCAATTCCAGCCAGACTTTTCCATCACATGAAAAATTTGACCTTCATCGCTTAAACGACTGATACCTGCTTGGCAAACATCTGAACTCCAGCCAGACTTTTCCATCACATGAAAAATTTGACCTTCATCGCTTAAACGACTGATACCTGTTTGGCAAACATGCCAATTCCATCCAGACTTTTCCATCAAAGCAAAAACTTGTTCTGGATTTTTATCCTCCAATTTAAGAAGAGGAGTACCTGTTTGACAAACATCTGAATCCCAATCAGACTTTTCCATCACATGAAAAATTTGATCTTCATCACTTAAGTGGCTGATACCTGCTTGGCAAACATCTGAATCCCATCCAGACTTTTCCATCAAAGCAAAAACTTGTTCGGGATCTTTCTCTTCCAATTTGAGGAGAGGGATGCCTGTTTGGCAAACATCTGAACTCCAGCCAGACTTTTCCATCACAGCAAGAACTTGTTCTGGATTTTTATCCTCCAATTTAAGAAGAGAGATACCTGCTTGGCAAACATCTGAATCCCAATCAGACTTTTCCATCAAAGAAAGAACTTGTTCTGGAGCCTTAATGTAATTCATTAATGTCAAAGCTAATTTTCTGTCCATTTTCCCCTCCCTATTATTTATTGTTAATTCAAAAAAATAAAATATTTAAAACAATCTGTCTTAGATATATCAGATTATATCTATATTGTCAATAATATATTATGGTTTAACACTTACATAATATCTTAGTATTATTGTTTACTGAATCAACAATTTATTTAAGATTTAATAAACATTTAACAACATAATCAACTTCTTTTTTGGTAGTAGATTTTCCTAAACTAAACCTTAGAGAGTTTTCAATTTGTTTTTTTGATTTTCCTAAAGCCTCAATAACATAAGAATATTTTTGAGTTGAACAAGAACTTTTTGTAGAACAAGCGACTCCTTTTGCGTCTAATTGAATAACAGAGAAATCATTATTTGTAGCAGGAATTGAAATATTTATATTATTAGGCAAACGGTTTTCTAAAGACCCGTTTAAATCTGCTTTTGGAATTTTATTTAAAATTTCATTAATAAAATAATTTCTTAATTTTGTTAATCTTTTAATCTCCTGAATTTGTTCTTTTGAAGCAAGCTCAAGAGCTTTAGCAAAACCAACAATCAACGGCGTGTTTTCTGTTCCTGATCGCCTACTATTTTCTTGAGTTCCTCCTATAATTAAAGAGTTGATTTCTAAACCTTTTCTGATGTACAAAGCTCCGCAACCTTTTGGGCCGTAGATTTTTTGAGAATCTAGACTTAAAAGATCTATACCTGATTTTTTAATGTTTAAAGGTATGAATAACAAAGCTTGAGCAAAATCTGAATGAAAGATTGGTGTGATAGATTCGTGGTTTTTTAAAATCTTTTTTTTAAATCCACGGATAATTTTTACAACTTCTTCTATTGGTTGAATACTTCCAATTTCATTATTAACAAACATTATAGAAACTAAAACAGTATTTGGCTTTAATAGTTCCTTGAATTGCTTTAAATCAATAATTCCCTCTTTAGTAATACCAACTAAGTCTAAAGAAGCTCCTCTTTTTTGAAAATATTTTAAATAATTTAAAACAGAAGGATGCTCCATTTTAGAAGTAATTAAATGCATATCTTCAATCTTCATTCCATCTTCTACTAATTTATCCAAAACTCCAAAAATCGCTGAATTATTTGCCTCAGTCCCTCCTGAATTAAAAACAAGTTCTTCTGGATTAGCGTTTAAAATATCAGCAATTATTTTTCTAGATTCTCTTACAGCTTTTCTGGCGGTTATTCCTTCTGTATGAATTGCCCCTGCATTTCCAAAATCAATATCCCAATATCTTTCCATAGCTTTTTTGACTTCCTTTTTTACAGGAGTAGCTGCGGCATAATCCATATAAACTCTTTTTTGCTTAAACATTTTTTTATTTTATCATTTTTTACGATTTCTGTTAAATGATTTTTACAAAAAATAGCCTTGCCGAAATTTGTGGATACAAATTTCGGCAAGGCTAGGGATTCAAGAGGAACCCCTAAAAGGATCTATTGGGCAGAGGATGAAGACTTCCTTTTTTGTAAAATCTCCACCTCCTACAGATTCCAAAAAAACTTCAAAGTTGACTTTGAAATAAGGAGGAAAAGCTTTTTTGGACTGAATAATCTTCCCCTCCGTAGTTCTTAGTAAATCTAAATCAAGGGCATAATATCTGTAAAAATCACCCTTCTTTTGTAGAATCAGCATAACTCTATCATCAACCGCTAGGTCAGGATTTACCTCAGTAAAAGACTTTAGTGCGTATTCACCTCCATCTGCTAATACCCGAATAGGAGCTCCAGCATGTTTTGTTCGGGTATTTACTTGAGAATAGCCGACTAAATACAAAGCTACCACTAAAAGCACAACCCCTAATCCCCCCGTATAAAAACCAAAACCATCAGGGGAAGGATCTCCCTTTTTCTTTTTTGAAAAAAGGAAAATGCATACCAACAAATTAATAACAGCTAGTCCAAAAGCTCCTGTTAAAATAACAACAATCAAAGTGAATTCCATTTCTCATCTCCTCCTTATTATTTAAATTTCAAAAATTTTATAATTTACAACTATTAAAACAATAGTTTTTATAAGAGGAATTGTCAAGCAAAGTTCTTTCTTTAATCTCAATTTTTTACAAAAAAAACAGCCCTGCTAAATCTGAACAAACAGATTTAGCAGGGCTGGGAACCACGAACTATAACTCTAACTTATCTTTGTCATGTGGGGTAATACTCTCTTGCTGTTGATATGTCATGCGAATATTCCCTTTAATTTTTCCAATCAAGAATAAATTAGTGGTTGCTATGACAATAGTAACAAGAAGTATTGAGATATAAAATTTAGGATTGATTCTTTTCTCTCTCCCGTTTTTATATCTTATAGGAAACATCCAATAAGCCGTAAGGATAAGCCACGAGATAACCGTAGGCAAAACAAGAACTAATAAAAATTCATACATTTTAATTTCTCCTTTATGTAAAACTTTAATTTACTATCTAAAAACAAAACTACCGAAACAATACATCTTAAGGGAGTAGGTGTCAAGGTTTTTAAAATTAAAGAAGAGACAAAAAAATAGCCTTGCCAAATTTGTGAATACAAATTTGGCAAGGCTGGTTACAGTAGGACCCTAGAAAGGTATTGTCTCATAGAGAATATAGGCTGTAGTCTCTACAAGAGTATCATCATCTCCTGGTTCTAAAAATGTTTCAACTCTGGCCTTGAAAAATGTCGGAAGGTCCTGAACCTTTTCAAAATATTTCCTTTTTTGGTTTCTTACAGCTCCCCTGAAAATTGCATAATATTTTTCATAGCGATTTATTTGCTTCTTTTGTAATATCAAAAGAAATTCAGAAGATTTATTTTCTTTATCTAAGGAGTAGGTTATTTTGTAGTCAGCTCCATCCTCTAAAACCAAAAGAGGTCTTCCTTGATGCCGTTTAAGAGTTTCAGCTTCAACTATTTTTTGAGTATTATTTTGTATTTTTAAGATATTCAACACAAGAGCAACCCATAATACCAACAAGGTTATTAAGACCAAAAACATTTGACCTTTCTTTTTAAACAAATGCAGAGGAATAAGCCAATATATTACATATGATAAAATCACTATAATACCAGGAAAACCAACTGTAAAAAACAAATATCCAAAATCCATTTTATAACCCCCGTTTATTTTTAAATTTAAAATACTATATCTGTTGATACTATACATTAGGGTTTTAGGTGAGTCAAGGGTGAGAGAGGAGGATAGGTTTACCTCGCTCCCTTTCGTAATATCAAAACTAAATTGCAAAAAGCCCTATCTAATGTATAATCTGCTCTATAACTTTTAATCATAAAACTATTTGAAAATTATGTCATTTACTACCGAAACCATTATTTATGTACTTTTAGGTATAAATCTTTTACTAATATTATGGATTATTAATATTGAATTAAGAATTAGAAAAGTTAAAATTTTAAGAGACGCAAAGGTAGTAATTGAAAAGTTTAAAGAAATTGAAAGTCACTTTAATGATTATTGGGATTTTAAAAAAGAAGCAACAGATAATTTTGATTTGATAGAAGATAAACTGAAAGAAAGTATTCAAAATATTGAGGTTGCAAGATTTAACCCTTTTAAAAAAGAGGGTGTGGGAGGAGACCAAAGCTTTGCTTTTACTCTTTTAAATAAAAAAGGTACAGGAGTAATTGTTTCCAGCTTATATTCTAGAGAAAAAGTATCTGTCTTTACTAAACCAGTAATAAAATGGAAATCTACGTATAAACTTTCAGAAGAAGAAAGTCATGTATTAAGTAAAGCCCAGAAATCATTAAGTTAATTATATATGTCTAACAAAAAACCAGAAAATTTAATAGAAAGACCTCCTGTAATTGTGATTATGGGGCATATTGATCATGGGAAATCAACATTGTTAGACTATATAAGAAAAACTAATATTGTAGATACTGAAGCTGGTAGTATTACTCAACATGTGTCAGCTTATGAAGTAAGTCATAAAAATGAAAAGGGGGTAGAAAAAAGAATTACTTTTATAGACACACCAGGGCATGCTGCTTTTTCAGCTATGCGTTCTCGTGGGGCTAACATAGCAGACATAGCAATTTTAATAATCTCGGCTGAAGACGGTGTGAAAACCCAAACAGTGGAAGCTTATAATAGCATCAAAGAAGCTCAAATTCCTTTCAT
>JAGLSI010000010.1 GCA_023135835.1 Minisyncoccota bacterium | reverse complement strand
CTTCGCTCGTCTTGTATACCGCCTCCGTCTTTCGAATCCCGGCATCTGCGCAGGAAATACAGAAAAAGAATACATTCGTATTCTTTTTCTTATTTCTGTAGGGATGCCGGGATTCGAACCCGGAGTCGCTCGCTCCCAAAGCGAGAATGTTAACCGTTACACTACATCCCGTTATTTTATTTTAAAATACTATTTTTTATCCACTCTCTTCCTGCTCCGCTCTTTAACTCCTTCTCTCTTTTCATAGCTTCTGCTCGGGTATTATATACTTCCTTGTGTATTATTTCAAATGGACCTTTGTTTTTTGTATATCTTTCTCTGTTTGAATTGTGCCGTTTTAATCTATCGTTTAAATTTTGAGTGTGTCCAATATAAGTTTGGTTTTTGCTATTTTTTAATATGTAAATACAATACATAATGGTTGGTCGTCCGCCTTAGGCGGAAATGTTAACCGTTACACTACATCCCGTTATTTTATTTTAAAATACTATTTTTTATCCAACCTATTCTTCTTTTCTATCTTTTAACTCCCAAATAATAACATATTTTTTATAGTTTAACAAAAATTTATATTAAAAATTAAATGAAAAACGAACCGTGTTCCTAAAATAAAGGAATACGGTTCGTGGTTATTTGGTAATGATTATTTAACGTAATCATCATCATATTTTTGAGGTAAGGGATAAAGAGGTAGTTTGGTGCCATCGGCAGCAGTTACCGCCATCACTTCTCCTGTTCTTGTGGAGAAATACACAGTTGGGAGGTTCATATAGTCTCTGAAAGACCATCCCAAAAGGATCATTACTATGATTATAGCCCCTATTCCTGAGATAACATTGAGAAAACTTTCTTCATTTTTTGAAATCATTCCTTGATGGTTTCTTCTTGTTGCTTTATCCATTATCTTCTCCCCTTTTAATTTTTTACCTACATTTTGTAGTTTTAGAATTAAAAAACAAAAATAACTTCTGTTTATAATGATAACATGATAATATACATTGTCAAGTCAATAGAATTAACGTTTCTTATTGCTAGTAAAAGTAGAAAAGTGTATTATGATGATTATTACTAATAATCATCAAGTTAAAAGTTCATAAAGTTCATAAAGTCAAAAGGAAAAAATTGCGTAGCAATTTTTTCAAGACTTTCGACTTTTGACATTATATGCAAAGCATATAATTCCTGCGCTCGGATTATGTGAAAATGAATTTTCACAAATCCTCGCTTGAAATTATAGACTTTTGACTAATTAAATATGTTAAATTTTATAACTCAAATTAAAAACGCAGGGTGGAATATTGATTTATGGGGAAATTCTGTTTTTGAATATATTGTTGCTATAGGAGTCTTCGTAGTATTTTTAATTGCATTTAAAGTATTTCAAGTAATTATTTTAAAAAGATTAAAAAAGATTTCTGAAAATACAAGCACAGATATTGACGATATTCTTATAGAAGCTGTACAAAGCCTTAAGCCTCCTTTTTATTATTTTATATCTCTTTATCTTATTTTGCCGTTTTTAACCATCAAGATGAGTGTTTTGGGAGTTATAAAGGGTTTACTGTTGATTTTAATAGTTTATCAAGTGATTAAATCAGTTTTAATTTTAGTTGATTATATTTTTAATAAACTAGCTAATAAAAAAGGTAATGATGGGGGTGTAAAAATGGCTTATTCATATTTAGGTACTTTCACAAAAATATTAATTTGGGCTTTTGGTTTATTAACGATTTTATCTAATCTTGGTGTAGATGTTACAACTTTAGTTGCTGGTTTAGGTATTGGAGGTGTAGCTTTTGCTTTTGCTCTTAAGGGTATTTTAGGAGATTTATTTGCTTCTTTTGTGATCTTTTTTGATAAACCTTTTTTGTTAGGGGATAATATTCAGGTTGGGGATGTAAGAGGGGAAGTAATTAGGATTGGAATAAAAACAACCAGAATTAAATCTTCTCAAGGAGAAGAAATTGTGATGTCTAACGAATCTTTAACTTCAGGAAAAGTTCATAATTACAGAAAGTTAGAAGAAAGAAAAATTACTTTTTCTTTTGGTGTTACTTATGAAACTCCTTTGGAAAAATTAAAACAAATTTCTGGCTGGATAGAAGGAATTATTTCTAGTAAAGAAGATGTAAGATTTGATAGGGCTCATTTTAATCGTTTTGATGACTCAGCTTTAAATTTTGATATAGTTTATTATATGGAGACTGATGATTATAAAAAATATATGGATATTCAGCAAGAAATTAATTTTCAAATTTTAGAGAAGTTTGAAAAAGAGGGAATTGAAATGGCTTATCCGACACAAGTGCTTTATCAGAAGTAGGTTAGAAAAAATTTAAAAACAGGCACGGCTTTAGCCGTGCCTGTTTTTAAATGTGCGGATAGACTCATCGTCCTGACGGTCACTAAGTAAAATTATTCATTCACAAAGTTCACTCTAATTTCACTAAGTGTCGCGGGACCTGCCTGCCGGCAGGCAGGCACGGCTCATAGTTGCTCCTTACAGTCGCAACATATTCCGCCGTTCGATTCTCTACGAAAAGCCCACAAGGGCTTTTCTTTATCCTTACAAAATAAAAACACTAGAATAACTAGTGTTTTTATTTTTGTGCGGATAGAGAGAATCGGTCTCCAGTTCTTAATGAAATTTTCATCCTACGGACTCAATTTCATTAAGAACTCGCGACCCCGTCATCACCGACAAGTACTCGCTTCGCTCGTCTTGTATACCGGTGATTCTTTTCGATTCTCTCTCCTCCACTACAAAAACTTATAATCCCAAAGCTAACGCCTTGGGATTATAGTTTTGTGCGGATAGAGAGAATCGAACTCTCGTTTCATCCTTGGCAAGGACGTATTCTACCACTAAATTATACCCGCAATAATAAAAACTAGTATAGCATTTTTTATTTGAATAACAAAAAAACAACAGCTACGCTAGCGTAGCTGTTGTTTTTAAGATTAATTTAGAAAAAATTATCCTTTAACTGAATCTTTAAGAGTTTTAGAAGCTCTGAATTTAGGTACTTTCATTGCTTTAACTTGAATAGCCTCTCCTGTTCGTGGGTTTCTAGCTGTTCTAGCTGCTCTCATTTTAGCTGAGAAAATTCCAAATCCTGCGATTGAAACATCTTCTCCTTTAACTAAAGAACCTGTGATTGCGTCAAAAACAATATCAACAGCTTTTTCAGCTTGAACTTTTGTTCCTTCTAATTCTTCTTGTACGGCTTCAACGATTGCTTGTTTATTCATAATAAAAATAAATTAAGTTTTTAATAAAACGACTATTTATTACAATATAATAATATATACATTATATATTAAGCCATTTTTTGTGCAAGGGGTTAAACACAAGAACATTAAAACATAAAAACATTAAAACAAGATGTTTAATTTTTTGATAAATTTTAAAAATGATCATTTTTAAATACAGAAGGTTACTCCTTTTTTACAAAAGCGGGTGAAGCTTTAGCTTCACCCGCTTTGTTTTTTATGTTTTAGTGTTCTAGTGCCTGCCTGCCGGCATAGGCAGGTTTTAATGATTACCTTGCATATTCAATAACCCTAGATTCTCTAATTACATTAACTTTAATTTCACCAGGATATTTTAATTCTTTCTCTATTTTAAGAGCTATTTCTCTAGCCAATTTTTTAGCTTCTAAGTCAGATATATTTTCAGGTTTAACTAATATTCTTATTTCTTTTCCTGCTTGAACAGCATAAGTTTTATCAATTCCTTCAAAAGAATTAGTAATATCTTCTAACTCTTTTAGTCTTTTTAGGTAATTTTCTACATTATCTCTTCTTGCTCCAGGGCGACCGCCTGAAATAGAGTCGGCAATTTGAACAATCACAGATTCTATTGTTTCATAAGGATATTCTTCGTGGTGAGATTGCATTGCTTGAATAATTTTTTCATCAGCTCCAAATTTTTGAAGAATTCTTCTTCCGATTTCCACATGAGTTCCTTGGATTTCATGATCAACAGCTTTTCCTATGTCATGAAGTAAGGCTCCTGTTTTAGCAATGTTTATATCAGCTCCTAATTCTTCTGCTAACATTCTGGCTACATGAGACATTTCAATAGAGTGTTGTAAAACATTTTGTCCATAAGATGTTCTAAAATGTAATCGTCCTAAAATTGAAATAATCCTTGGGTCAAGATTTAGAATTCCACATTCATAAACAGCTTGCTCTCCCTGTTTCTTAATAACTTTATTAATTTCTTCTTTAGCCTTTTCTACAAAGTCTTCAATTCGGGCAGGTTGAATTCTTCCGTCAACAATTAAATTCTCTAAAGCCACCTTAGCTATTTGTCTTCTGATTGGATCGTAAGAGGATATAGTGATTGAACCAGGAGTATCATCAACAATTATTTCTGTTCCAGAGGCTCTTTCAAACGCACGGATATTTTTTCCTTCTTTTCCTATAATTTTCCCTTTAATATCATCAGACGGAATATTAATTGTAGTAGAGAGAACATTAGAAGCTACAGAGTTCCCCATTCTATGAATAGAAGTAATTAAAATATCTCTAGCTTTTCTTTCTAGTTTTTCTTCTCCGCTTTGTTCTAGTTTATGAAGACGCATATTTAAATCTTCTTCATAATTACTCTCAATAGTTTTTAGAAGTTTATTTTGAGCTTCTTCTTTAGAGAGTTGAGCTATTTTCTCTAATTCTGATTCTTCTTTTTCTTTTATTTTATTTATAGTTTCTCTGATTTCTTCAATTTTTTTAATCTTATCTTCAATTTTTTTGGTTTCAGCACTAATTTCTGTTTGTCTTTTATCAAGAAAATCTTCTTTTTTTATTAGCCTATCTTCTGTTTTTTTAAATTCTTGTTGTTTTTCTTTCTCTTCCCCCGTACTTTTTTTTAGTATTTGTTCTGCTTTTTCTTCAGCTTTATTAATAATTTCTTTATATTTTCCTTGAGCATTTAAGGTCATTTGTTGAATTTTTAATTCAAGAGAACCCTTTTTACCAAAAGTTAATGCCCATCTCAAAAAATAACCAAAAGCCACACCAGCTAAAGTGGCGACTCCTAGTATAAATACTGCTAATTTTAGTGACATGGTCTTAAAACCCTATCTTTATATAGATATCTTGTATAAAATATTTAATTTTAATATTGAATCTAAAGTTTTGTTCATAAAATTTAATCTATTTCAGACAGGTTTATTCAGAGTCTGTTTATAATCTCACCGTAATAGTAAAAACCAACAGCTTGTCGAATAGAATCCCATAATTTTGGCTACAAATTATTTAAATTTTAATAATTTTCGCTCAAAATTCTGAAATTCTATTTCGACATGAGATTATAAACAGACTCTTAATTAATTCTTAAAAGTATAATTTTATAATACATTAAATTTTGATATAACACAAGAACTATTTTACTTTTTTATTATTTCGTGTTATTATCTGTTCAGATTGTAAAAAAGTTATTTTTTATTAACAACAAAAAAGGGGAGTGCTATGGATAATGATTACAACAATTATGTTCTGAGAGGGTTAATATTAATAATCCTTCGTAGTTTGAGAGGGTCTACCATTACTTTTGATAATCTTGTTCTTTGGGTAGAAAAAGATTGTTTTAGGAGATGTGGAAATCGTTTTAACCAAGTGAATACAAAACAACAATTAATTTCTTTGTTTTTTAACAATTTTGTTTTCTTAGAGCGTGAGTTGGAGACATCTGGTTTCCAGTCTCGTGTTGGGATTACAGATGCTGGGCTGATAGCTCTTGATAAAAATTCTCGGTTAGTTTGAAAATGTTTTATCTTTAACAACATAATTTTGGAGGGTAAGAATATGTCAGTTGACACTCAGCAAGATGTCTTTTTGAGAGATTTGATTTTGTTAATTATTAGCAAGGATAGAGTAGTTGAAGGTGTCAGCAACCTTTTGGTGTCTTTGAATAAAAAGTGTTTTACTAGTTACGGGTATAGTTTTGATCGTGAAGAAGTGAAAAAAGAGATTTTTCAAATGCTTCAGATCGATCTTATCTCAATGATTCACGGACCCTTAAAGATCGGAAATTCATCTCAAAATGTTCTGAATATCAAGATAACAGATTCAGGAATGAGATCTCTAAGACGCAATTCTTTTTTTGAAGAGATTGCCAAGAGCTTTCCCTTGAAAGAAGAGTTAAAAGAAAAATAAAGTGGAACCTTTACAGGAGGGTTCGGGGGCGTTGGTTTTACCATCGCCCTTTTTTAAATTAAAAATTTAAAAAAGCAAGACTAAAGCCTCGCTTTCTTTCTCTAATTAGCTAACTAGCCAATTCCTAGCAAGCTAATAAAACTATTTAGCTTTAAGTACAGTATCAACAATTCCATATTTTTTAGATTCTTCAGATGACATCCAATAATCTCTATCCCCATCTTTTTCTAATTGAGTCTTGGATTTTCCGGTTGCCTTAGCTAGCATATCATAAAGTTTGCTTTTGAGAGCTAAGATGTGCTTGGCTGTAATTTCTATATCAGACGCTTGCCCTTCAATTCCTGTCATTGGTTGATGAATCATTACTTCTGAATTGGGAAGTATTAATCTTTTCCCTTTTTTCCCTTGAGAAAGAATCACTGCTCCCATAGAAGCTGCCATTCCTACACAAACTGTAGATATATCAGGTTTTATGTGGTTCATTGTATCTATAATGGCTAAGCCAGATTGAATTTGACCTCCTGGAGAATTTACATAAAGAGTAATATCTTTTTTAGGGTCTTCTGATTCAAGAAAAAGTAATTGAGCAATAACAATATTTGCTACATTATCATCAATAGGTCCGCCAATGAAAATAATTCGTTCTTTTAATAAACGAGAGTAGATATCAAAAGCTCTTTCGCCAAATTGTGATTTTTCTATAACTGTTGGTATTAACATAATATTTAGTAATTTAGTTTATAAATTATTTTTGTTCTTCTAGGAATTTAAATACTTCTTGGTTTGAAAGTACCATTTCTACATAAGGTCTTACTTGCTCTTCTTTAGCTTCTTTGTGTTGTTTTAAAAGTTCTTCTACATTTTTATTAACCTCTTCTTCTTTAGGAACAATTTTTTCTTCTTTAATAATATTATCTAGGACAATTTGAATCATAGCTTTTTTTTCAGCTTCTGGTTTTAATTCATTTTTAAATTCCTCCTCTGTTTTTTTAAGATGTTCTAAGTATTTATCAAACTGTAATCCCATACGAGTAATGTCTGATTTAGTTTGGGCTAACATCCTCTCTAATTCACTGTCAATAATAATTTGTGGTAAATCAATTTTGATTTTCTCTAAAATTACATCTATTGTTTTAATTTTTTTGGCTTCGGAGGCTTTGTTTTCCTTTTCTTTTTTAATATTTTCTTTTAATTTAGCTTTAAAATCAGCTACATCCTTAAAATCTCCTAATTTTTGTACAAATTCATCATTGATTTCTGGAAGTTTTGGTTCGGGTGCTTTTTCTACACCATTTTCATCTTTTACAGGTGTTGGTTGAGGAGTATTCATTTTTTGAATTTGAGTCAAAGTATCTTCAAATTCTTTTTCTGTTATTTCTATAAGTTCTTCTTTTTCGTTATTTATATCTTTAGCAATTTTTTTATAATCAGGAAGTTTAAGTTCGGGCATGATTGCCACTGTAATTTTAAAATCAACTGGATTTCCAGGTGCAATTTTTGTAATAGTAATATTGGGTTGTCCTATAGCCTTAATATCATTTTGAATAATTATTGTTGGATAAATATCACTTAATGCTAAATTAGCCATTTCATTTAATAAAGGTAATTCTCCTATTTGTTTAATTAAAACATCTTGAGGAACATGTCCTTGTCTAAAACCGTCTAGTTTTATATCAGCTCCTAAGTTTTTAATAGCTTTTTCCTTTTGTTTTTCTAATTCTTTCACTGTAATAGAAGCTTCAATTTCTACCATTGAATTTTCTAAACTTTTGATTTTAATTTCTTTTTTTTCTGTCATTGTATTTTAATTTTAATATTCAATAATAATTGGATTATAGCTTAAAATAGGGAAAAAACCAATATTTATTTATAAATTTAAAAAACCCTCTATAAAAGAGGGTTTTTTAAAGTATATTGTTTGGTTTTTTATTCCATTGGTGGAACTTCTGCTGGCGCTTCATCTAAAGGAACTTCTGCTGGTACCTCATCCAAAGGAACTTCAGCTGGTGCTTCTTCTGTAGGAGCTGGTAATTCTTCTGAATTTTTAGATCCCCAGAAATAGAATCCTCCAATAATGATTACTATTATTACTATAATAGAACCAATCATTGATCCTGACCCACCTTGTTTTTCTGCTGGCATTTCAGTTGTTTCTTCAACAACTTCTTGTTCTTGATTATTATAATCTTCCATAATAATTAATTATTTAGTTTATTATAACTTGTGGTGACCTGCCCCAAGCAGTTTTTTAATATAAACTTAAGTTAAAGTATATATAATTAAAGCTAAAAAACAAATACAAACTGTGTATAAAGCTTGATTATTAGGTTTTGTCAAATTACTTAAGAGATTGTACTTTTTTTAACTAGTATCTTTTGTTATACTTGAATTTGAATTTATTTTTTAAAAAAATATGAAACTTCCAGAAATCAAAATATTTTATAGTCGTCTTATTGATCCTTTTTTTGTAGGTTATAATAAACATTATTTAAATAATGATTGGGATAAGTGGGTTCCTCCTACTCAAGAAGAGATTTTAATAAAAACTAAAAAGTTAAGAGAAGAGTGGGGACAGTATGAAGAAAAAATATTAACAGCCATTTGCAATGTTACAGAACTTAAATTTAAGAGAAATATTATTGATGTTCATATAGTTAGCGGTAGTCCTAGAGATATGAGTAATCCTTTAATTATTAGCGCGCATAACTCTATAGAGAATTTCATTAATACATTAACCCATGAGTTAATTCATAAACTTTTTTCTGATAATAAGATAAATAAAAACATTTTTATGAATATGTTCCCGTCAGAAACAAAAATAACACAAAATCACATTATGTTGCATGCTATTTTAAAACATGTTTATATTGATATCTTAAAAAATGAAAGCAAATTAAAAGATAATTTAGAAAAAAGCAGAAAACACCCAAATAATGATTATTTAAAGGCTTGGGAAATTGTAGAAGAAAAAGGATATCTGAACTTAATAGAAGAATTTAAAAAAACCACCCGTTTGAATAACTAGTATCTAAACGGGTGGTCAACCTAAGTTAAGGTCCTGATTCTTCACCGTAATCATCACAGTCGGGACCTTCATCATCTTCTCCACCAGCCATTATAATGAGTAGAATTAGATTTGCCACTACTTTTCACCTCCTTTTTTGTATAGCAAAGTGTTTTTATTTATGTTTATGATTCTTGGTATAATACTATATGTTGTTAGCCGAAAATTGTAATCTTTCTTTTACATTTTCCTCCCCCATAACATGCATTATTTCGTGTAAATCAGGAGCCATACTTTTTGAAGTTAAAGCTATGCGTAAAACCATTGCAATATCACCAACACATCCTTTATAATTATTAGGTTTTTGTTTATATAACTTTATATTACTAGCAAAACCGAGACTTTCAGCAAACTTTTTTAGATCAGAAAACCAATCATCTTTTGATAAATGACTGTTGTAATACTTTATATAAGAAGTTAGTATTTCTTTTACTGTATTTTCATTAAGTATTTCAGGGTAAGTTATCATATTTTTTGATATATATTCTTCAAATAAATCGTTAAAAAAGTAAAAAATATTATTCTTTACTTCTGACCATTTACCAATATCCTTTCGAGGCTTATCAGTGTTTCTTTCAACTGAAAATATCTTTAGAAGATAATCTTTATTTTTAGAAACTTTTTTTGCAAAATTAAGATCATACTCTAGCGTCCATTTTAAAGTCTGATCATACATTTCATTTTCTGACATTTTAGCTATTATGTCTTTACTAATGTTGCTAAGCTTATTGATATCGAACAAGGCTCCACTTTTGTTAAATTTTTCAAGTTTTATCTCGAACTCTGTATTTAACAGGTTGGGGTTCTGGTATCTCCAATCTTCAAAATTTGGATTTGCAATATTAAGTAGATATTCAATAATAGCGTCACTGGGGTAACCTTCTTTGAAGTAATATTCAACTGATGCTTCTGTATCCTTTCTTTTACTTAATTTTCTTTTATTACCATTATCAGATTTCAATATAGGTGAAATGTGTGCATAATATGGTGCCTGCCAGTTAAATAAATCGAAAATTTGTAAATGAATTGGAAGAGAGGACAACCATTCATCTCCTCGAATAATATGGGTAGTTTTCATAAGATAATCATCTACAACATGAGCAAAATGATATGTTGGTAGTTGATCAGATTTGAGTAACACAACATCTAAATCATTTTCTCTTATAGAGATATTACCCTTAATTAGATCATTAAAAGGTATTTTATTAATTTCATTACCATTTGATTTTAATCTTATTACAAAACCCCTTCCTTGAGTTAGATTATTTTTTACTTCATCTAATGTTATATTTCTATGAAGGGCCCATTCTCCATAATATCCAGATCGAATCTTTTGTAATTCTTGCGATTTTCGTTTAATCCTCAGTTCCTCTGGAGAACAAAAACAAGGGTAAGCATTACCGGTCTCAATTAAATATTTAATAAAGGTCAAATATATTTCCTTCCTATCGCTTTGTTTATAAGGTCCATATTTATTGATTTTTTTATCAATACTTTTAATTCCTTCATCAATTTTTATTTCAAATTTTTCTAATGCGCTTACAATCCCCCTAACACCATCTTTAACTTCTCGTTTTTTATCAGTGTCTTCAATACGAAGAAAAAAGACCCCCTTACTTTGGTGTGCTAATCTTTCTGAAACTATAGCAGTAAAAAGACCTCCGATATGTAAAAATCCAGTAGGACTTGGCCCAAACCTTGTAATTTTAGCAGTAGTAGGTAAATCCCTTTTAGGGTACTTCTTTATGTATTTCTCTATTGATGAATCAATATGAGGGAATAAAGTATTTGCTATTTTTTTATTTTCTGATTTATTCATTATTTAATTTAATCATATATTTTATTAAAACACCCGAAGTTGTAAAACCAAAATAACCATTTAATATTAATTTATTCAATTTTTCTTTTGTATACTCACAAAGAAAAGTCTTGCTGTGCTTAGGTTTTGCCCCTATAAAAACTAAATAATAGTACCTTTTTTGATTTATTGTACCCTTTTGATTATAAGTAAAAACTTTTTTCCATCTTTTTATATCTAAATTTCCTACTTCTTCTTTCAGTTCTCTTTTCGCAGCCTCAATTGTTTTTTCACCATTTTCAACAAGGCCTGATACTAATTTTACTACCTTTTTGTTATTCTTTTCCCACCTTTTTTCCTTCAGTAGGTATAAATTTTCTTTTTTATCAACTATAAAAATATTAATTGAATCTTTTAGATACACCTTTTCTCTTACTTTTTCATTTTTATCAGTTTCTAGAAATACATCTAGATATTTCCCAGAGAATTTTTTTGTAATCTTTAACATAGTACCCTCTAGAGGATTCGAACCTCTGTTTCTAGATCGAAAATCTAGCGTCTTAGTCCTTCTAGACGAAGAGGGCATATTTATAAACCAAACATTTTTCTATATAATTTTTTATTCATTGAGTTACAGATCTTTTTGTCATCCTTATTAAGAACCTTCCCAAAACCATTTTCCTTTTTAAGCATCTTCATTTTTTCTTTTATTATTTTACATTTTTTATTATAAAATTGATAGTCATGTATAAATTTAAGCATCTTTTTTTGAAAAAACAAAAAATCTCTACTTTCCATTAACAATGTCATTACCTTTTTTCTTTTTTTTAAATTAATATTTGATTTTTGGTTTATATCGTCAATATTAAATAATTCTACATTCTTAAGGTTAGAAATTTTTGGGTCAATATTTCTTGGGACACCTAAGTCAAATAAAAGATGGTTATTCATACTACTAGCTAAATCAATCTTGTTAACCATATAGCCTAAGCGACTTGTCATTGAGATAATAATATCAAAACTATTTAAGACATTCTTTATCTCTAAAAGACTTATTTTTTTGGCAGAAACATTTATATTGCTAAAGGTTCTATTTGATAAAGAAACTATATATTTATCCCTAGACGAGTTAAAAATTTTAAATATAGTACGTGTTATATCCCCCCAACCGATAATTAAAACTTTGATCATTGATTTTTGTTTATATAAATTACTACTATCTATTTCTTTTATAACTATTCCAGGAATTGATATTTGACCTTTTGATATGGAATATTTAACTTTTATTTTTCTAGTAGTGGAAAATAGGTTTTGAATAATACGATTTAAAATAGGTCCAGACAGCCTCTTTTTCAAAGCTATTTTATAAAATATTTTAATTTGTCCTAATATTTGATCCTCTCCTAACATCGCGGAGTCTGCGCCAACAGAAAGTCTCAAAAGCTTATTTAAAGCTTTTTCATCATTATAAAAATTAAAGTACTTCAAAGAAATATTTATTTTTGCCCATTTATTAAATAATGAAATAGTGATCTTTTTTGCTATATCAGATTTATTTTGTTCACATATGTATATCAACAACGTTCTGTTGCAAGTACATATAAAAATACTTTCTAATAGAATTCCTTCTTTTTTTAAATCATCAACCAAAAAATCCATTTCTGTTGTATGGAAATTTAATCTTTCTCTTGTTTTAATTGGTGTTAAATAATCAATTTCTAATATTCCTAATATGGGTTTATTTTTCATAATTATGAACAAACTCACAGACCATTGACATAAGTGATTTTGGATTGTTACTTTGGAAGATATTTCTCCCTATTGATATACCAACAGCTCCATGCTTCAAATAATTACTTAAGGATTTCTTTAGTTCCGTTTCTTTATTTTTTAATTCTCCACCAGCTATAAGTATTGGAACTTTTGAATTTCTAGAAATATTTTGTAATAAAGGCATGTCTCCCCCAATATCTATTTTTATAAGATCTGCACCCAACTCAACACCTAGTCGAACAATATTCTCTAGTTTCCCTTTACTATTTTTACTTTTAGAGTACATCATTAACAATACTGGGATTCCCATATAATCTGCTTGCTTGATAATTTTTGAAGCCCCTATAATTTGCTCTCTTTCAGTTGCCGTATCAAAATTGATTTGCAAAGATACAGCATCCGCACCCATTCTTAATGCATCCTTAACATCATAAAGAACATATTTTTCCTTTGCGTTTTTTCCCAAACCACTTCCACTCAAATGAATAATTATTGGAATCTTACAATTTCCTAAAGAAGAAATCTCTAAGTTTTTCATTGCACCATAATTAATTATTAAACCATTTATACTTGAATCACAAAAATTACTTATTACGGAATCTAAATTTTCTAATCCTTTTATGGGTCCCATTGAAAAGCCGTGGTCAAGTGCTAAAAAAACGGCTTTACCATTAGGCAATAATTTTTTAATCCTTAGTTGTTTACCATTAATCATATTTCTTTAATTCTATTAAAACCTCATCAATTAGATGTTTTGATCCAATATCTTTCCTAATATTATAACTTTTATTTAAAAAATGTTTAGCCTCTCTATCTTTGTTTAATTCACCAAGTACTATTCCTTTATTTAGCAATGATGACGATAACCCCGACTTGTCTTTTATGGTTTCTCTTAAAACAATGCTTTTATTAAAATAAGTTAGTGCTTTTGAGTACTCACCCTTCATACGACTAACACCCCCTAAATTGTTCAGAGTTCGTGACTGTAGTTGTTTAGACCCTATTTGTTTCTCTAATTCATAACTCTTTAAATAATATCTTCTTGCTTTAAAGTATTCTCCAAGTCTTCGATATATGAATCCTGTATTATTATATAGACGTGCAATAAAAAAAAGATTATTCTGATCAGATAATCTTAATATTTTCTTATATAGCGATAGAGATAAATTATATTTTTTTAAATCTCTATATACTCCAGCCATATTATGCAAAATAGATATATAAAGATTACTTTTTTTAGATATGTTCCGAGCGTACTTTAAGGTTTCCAAAGCTGATAAAAAGTTTCCTTTAATTCTATATCCATATGCAAGAACATTCAACCTATATATATTCAGATCTCTGTAAGCTTCTTTGTTTTCTAAAAACTTAATATCTTCTAATTTGTCAATACCCTGTTTTAAATTACCCAGCGAGATATTTGTCTTTGCTAGAAGGATATTAACTATCCCTTTTAAATAAACATCAGTAATTTTCTTAGAATATTTAAATGATTTAATATATTCTTGTTTTGCTTTGATAAAATATCCTTGTTTTTCATATGCATGTCCTAAAATTAAGCTTTGAATACATTTAGTTTTTGAATTTGTTTTTTTAGCTTCTTTTTTTATTCGTTTCATTCTATTAATGATACAGGTGAATTTATTTTCTTTAAACAATAAAAGTGTATGATTTATTGTTTTTAAAATATCTATATTGTATAAATTGTTAAGATATGTTAGTCCTTCAATAACCCCTTCCGTATATTTCTTCTTTGACAAAAAAGTATTGGGGTAATTTTGCCAAACTGTTTTTATTGTAGTGACGTCTGCATTCCCAACTAAAACTGAGTGCGGAAATTTTTTAAATAGACTGTAATCAGCCGGACTATCCCCAACAACAGCAACATCATCTTTATTAATTCCTAATTGTTTCATTAAAAAACTCAAAGCTTCTCCTTTGGAGCACTTTTTAGGTACTATATAAATAGATTTATTGCCAGATTCATATATTTCTACTTCTTGTTTTTCTTTAAGAAGTTCTTTCCGCAACATAGTAATCAAGTATATGTCATCAGTATTTATATAATATGTTTTTTTAAAAAAATTCGATCGAGATGGTTTTCTAGATTTTAATTGATTTAAATTACTAACAATAGATTCTATTAATTTTGGATTCCAGTTAGTAATATATTTTTTAAAATCATATTCTTTATATTTTTTTTTATATTTATAATTAAAAATTTCTGAACCAAGATCAATAATTAAAAAATCTGGCTCATACAATTGGTATTGCTTTATTGCGCTTATTGTATCTTTTCTATTTCTAGCAGTGGCATAAATTAATATAACACCTCTGTTTTTGTATACATCTAAAAAAGAATTAAATTTTTTAATGGAATTGTCTTTTTGTTTAATAGAATGATTAAGAATCGTCTCATCTAAATCAAAACAAAGAGCCGAGAAATATAATTGATTGGGTAGCAAATTAATCATATGTTAATAATATGATACCACTTTTATGACTTTTGTAAAGTAATGTAGCATTGCAGCGTCAAGTTTACACTTCCCAATTCTTGTAGTCTTTCGATAGGTGTCTTTCCACTCATTCCTAAACCTCTATGTTTCTTTCTGTAATTATAGTAATAAAGACATATATTTTGCATCAAATTTATTCACTTACTAAGTGTAAACCTTATTGCTGAAATGTTAGCAAATTATAGAAAGAAAATAAAAAAGAGCGAGCCTACGGCTCGCCCTTCTTATTTATATTTACTCAGTTACTTCTTCTTTTATTTCTTTAGCTGGAGTTTTCTTAGGTTCTTCAGCAGAAGCTTCTGCTTCAACTGGAGTTTCGGTAGTTTCAACTTCTTCCTCTATATCATCTTTTGTTTCTTCAATGGGAGTTTCTTTAACTTCTTCAACAGGAGTTTCTGTTTTAGCCGGAGTTTCTATTTTCTCAACTTCTTTATCGTCAGCTTTTTCTTTTGATTCTCCTCCTAAGCCTTGAATATCTATTTTCCAGCCAGTTAGTCTTGCTGCTAACCTAACATTCTGACCTCCTTTGCCAATAGCTAGTGATAATTGGTCTTCAGAAACTTGAACCAGAGCAGTTTTTTCTTCATCATTTGTTTCAATATCAATTATTTTAGCAGGGGAAAGAGCTTCTGTTATGAATTGTTTAGGATCTTCTGACCATTCTATTATGTCAATTTTTTCTCCTCCTAATTCACTCATTACTGTTGAAACACGAACTCCTCTTTGTCCTACTAAAGAACCTATAGGGTCAATACTTTCGTCGTTTGAAATAACAGCAATCTTTGAACGAGAACCAGCTTCTCTTACAATAGCTTTGATTTCTACTACTCCACTTGCGATTTCTGGAACTTCAATTTCAAATAATTTTTTCAAAAATTGAGGATGAACTCTAGAAAGTCTTAAAAATACTCCCTTTACAGTTTCTTCTACTGAATAAAGATAAGCTCTTATTCTTTCTCCTTGTTTGAATTTTTCTGAAGGAATTTGTTCTGAATATGATAAAATTCCTGTAGCTCTTTGTAAATCAACAAAAATGTTACCCCTTTCTATTCTTTGGATAGTTCCGCTTATTATTTCGTTTTGTTTACTGTCAAATTCTTTTGAAATAGAAGATTTTTCAGCCTCTCTTATTTTTTGAATTATAGTTTGTTTGGCTGTTTGAGCTGCAATTCTTCCAAAATCACCCTTTGTTTCTAATGGAAAAATAATCTCTTCTTCTAACTTGGCATCAGCTTTTATTTTAACAGCATCTGTAAGCAAAATGTGGTGTTCTGGATTAAAGTTTACCTCATCGTTACTGCCTTCATCTTTTTCTTTTTTATCAGAATCAGCGTTTTTGGTTGTATTAATTTCTTTAACATCCTCAGTACTTTCTTCTTCTGATGGTAATTTTACCTGAGTTTCATCAACTACTATTTTAATTTGGGAAAATTCAGTTTTTCCAGTTTCTATATCAAAATTAGCCCTAATAATTTGACCTCTTTTTCCGTATTCTTTTTTATAAGCACTTGCTAATGACATAGCAATTGCTTCAATTATTTTTTCTCTAGGAATCCCTTTCTCTTCTTCTAGTTGGTCTAGAACAGAGTGAATTACTTTTAAATCAAACATATTTAGGTTATTAGGAAGTTAGCTTATTAGCTTGTTAGAAAAAATTTATTTTGTAAATTTTAAATATACAAACCAATTATTTTAATTCCTGATTATTTAATAATTAATTTTGTTTTTTATTAAAAAAATCCGCTGTTTAGCGAACCTTGTGCCTTTCTTTACTATCGAGTTAACTTAAAAATAACATTATTTATAATAAAAGACAAGTAAAATAAGTTTCTATCTAAATTGTTTTTATCCACATATTAATTTAAAAAATAATATTTATATTATAGTACAATATATAGATATGAAATTATTTAAAGACATTGTTTTAAGTGTGGTTTTTATAAGTATTTTAGTAGTTATTTTTATTTTTAATCAAAACGATAATAGTTTTCAACAAATAAAAGTAAGTGCGGGAGCTGAACACAATCTTTCTGGCTATGCTTGGAGTGATAATATTGGCTGGATTTCTTTTAATTGTTCTGATGCAGAAACTTGTTCAACAGTAGATTATGGAGTAAATATTGAGTCTAATAATGAATTATCTGGTTATGCTTGGAGTGATAATATTGGTTGGGTTTCTTTTACTGAAAGTGATTTAAATGGTTGTCCTGAAAGTGATTGTAAAGCTAAATTAGTAGGGGGTTCTTTAGAAGGTTGGGCTAAAGCCTTATCTGCCGACGGTGACGGTTGGGATGGTTGGATAAGTTTAAGCACCCAGCCATCAGGAACAATTTCTCACGGAGTATCTTTAGTGGGAATTAATTTTGAAGGTTATGCTTGGGGGTCAGATGTAATAGGTTGGGTTTCTTTTGATGATGTTGTCTATGGAGATTACGGAGATCCTGTAATTGATACTTTTAGTGTTGAAAATGTAATTAATGGAAATACACCAACTATAAGTTGGGAAACTACAAATGCTGATAATTGTGAAGGAAGTTGGACGGAGGATAACTTATGTACTGGAATAGATTGTGCTTCAGGTTCAGTAGAAGGCCCTGCCATTTTTGTGGGAACTACCTATATAATTACTTGTTCTAACATTTCTGGTGCAGAAGACTCATTAAGTGAAACTCCTTCTTTGTATTATAATTTAAAATTTATAGATGGTTATTCTAGTGATGTGGATGTTGATTTTGTGGTTAGTGGGGCAACTACTACTAAAACTATGATAGGGGTTACTCCTTGGAATGGTTTTGGTGCATCTGTTACCCTTGATGTTGATTTAAGTGCCGCAACTCCAGATGCTTTACCAAATGACTCATACCCAATTTATTCAGACAGAACATTAACTTCTTCTGAATATAATGATGGCTCAGAGTTTTCTATTTATATTTCAAAACTAATTACAAGATCCCAAACTGTTTTAGTTACAGGAAGTGGAAATATGCTTAATGGAGTTAATGTAGTTATTAAAGGAGATGGTATCACTCCTATATGGATAGAGATATAAAATTATTATTAAATTACAAAATTATTAATTAAAACAAATATTATGAAAAAAAGTATAGAGATTTTATTTTTAGTAGGAGTGTTTTTTATAGCAGGAGCTTTAAGTTTGAATGCATGGACAGGACCAACATCTGCTCCGCCAGGAGATAATACTGACGCTCCTTTGAATGTTGGAAGCACAAATCAAACAAAATTAGGCGCTTTGATTTTTCCAAATTGGTATGATGAAGACGATATTACTTATTATGTAGATCCATCTGCTACTTCTAAATTTCGTACTATAAAAAGTACAGGGCAGAATTTTATCAATAATGTCTCGCCGACTATTTATATGCAAGATACTAATAATCGTTCCGCGATGATACATGCTAATAATAATTATTTTTATGTATTAAGAGGTTCAGGAACTAATAGTACTACTTGGGAAGCATATAATGGTAAATGGCCACTTACTATTAATTTAGAAAATAATAATGCTTATTTTGGAGGGTCAGTATTAGCTAGTCTTTATTATGACAGGGATGATACTGATTATTATTTGAATCCTGCAGGTACTTCTGTATTTAATGCTATTAAGTTAGGCGGGGTTTCTAGAGATACTTGGCCAGATGGTGGTGATGGTGGGACAGGAACAGAGGTTGATACATTACAGAGTGTTGTAAGTAGGGGTGCAGTTGTAACAGATACAGCCTTAGATGTTCCTGCTATTTGGGATTATAATGACCACTCATATTTTTTAAATCCAAGTATGACGACAGTGCTTAAAGATCTTACAGTAGCAGGCGGAATTACTTTGGGAGGAATATACAAGACTTCTTGGCCTGATGGAGGAGGTAGTGGAGGCATGGAAGCAGCCAATGTAACATCTTGTGAAAATAGATCTTGTTCAGGAACAAATTCTGTTGTTTTTCCTATTAAAAATGGATATGGAGAAGCTAACGCCCGTCCAGCAATATGTTATGGTGATTGGAGTATAAATACTACTTATCGTAATTTTTATTCGTCTTGTAGTACGGGTTGGATTTGGTCTGCCCATTGTGGAAATACAACAGGAGGAACCTTTTCTAATTGTCCAATAGCGGGGGGTTATGGTTATTAAAAATTAATAATTAAATT
>JAGLSI010000001.1 GCA_023135835.1 Minisyncoccota bacterium | reverse complement strand
TTTTATCAAAAGAAAATGCTTCTTTACTTCTGGCTGGAATCATCTCAGATACTCTTTATTTCCGTTCTCCTACTACCACTCAAGAAGATAAAGATATTGCTAAAAAATTAAATGAAATTGCTCAAATTGAAGATTTGGAAAAATTTTCTTTAGAAATGTTTAATGCTAAGTCAGATTTAGGAGATATGGAAGTAGAAGAATTGATTAGACTAGATTATAAAGTTTATGACTTCAAAGGAACAAAAGATTTTGGCTTTGGACTAATGGAAAGTACTAATAAAGATTATGGTTTAAACAGAAAGGATGAAATTATAGAAAAATTAAAAGAAATTAAAGAAAAAGATAATCTCCAAGGAGCCTATTTTATGATAATTGATATTTTAAAAGAAGAACTTTACATTCTTTGCTCTGACGAAGAAGATTCTAAATTGTTTATACAATTATTTAACCCTCAAAACCAAAACAGAATATTATTTATAGACAATCTTGTCTCTAGAAAAAAACAAATTATTCCAGTTTTCCAAAAACACTTTGCTTAGTTTACCTGCCTGCCGGCAGGCAGGTTAGAAGTTAACTTTTTAACTAATTGAAGAAAAATACTCCAGTTAACTGGAGTGTTTTGTTTTTAAAAATTTCTTAACGAAGCATTCCAGAAAATTTCTCTAACATACATACACCAAAATAAAAATAGTGCGATCAATCACACTATTTTTATTTAAATAAGTTCAATTTTTATGGCAATAACCCCAAATCCTATCTCCTGTTTTTCTGTATAGAATTTTCTGTATATCTCTATACCTTCTTCCGCTGAATCTATATCAGGTAATACTTTTTTATAATCTTCTTTTTCCAACATCTCTTTAAAAAAACTATAATTCACAATATCCCCTACCCTAACTCTGAAATTGTCTGTTTCTTCGTTATTAAAAATTAAAATCTCATCTTCTGGTTTTAAATCTTTATATAGATTTTTTAAAACTCGTCCTTCAATATTTTTTACTCCGTTTTTAATGAAACTAAAATATGGCTCAGCCCTATGACTTTTATATAAAATTCTCCCATCACTTAAATCCTCTAGTTTTTTCATAATTTACTTTCCGCAACATTTTTTATATTTTTTTTCCAGAACCATCCTCCTGAGGAGAATGTTGCTACATAATCAATTACCAAAAATTATTTTCCACAACAATTTTTATATTTAATTGAACTTCCATCTGATTTCTTTGCCCCACAAGGACATGGGTCATTTCTACCTACTTTCTCTGACTTAGTGCTTGTAGTACCAAGTGATTGATTTGAAGTTGATGCGTTTATTTTTTCAGCCTCTTGTTTAATATTATTCATTTCTACTGCTCCACTATTCTCCATCGCTTCCCGATTTTTCAAAAAAGTTTCTGTATCTAATCTTGGAATTAATTTTAAAATATGCTCATTAATAGAATTTTGCATTTCCTTAAATAATTGCAAACCTTCTCTTTTATATTCAACTAAAGGGTCTCTCTGCCCATAAGCTCTTAGGTTCACACTGGAACGAAGATAATCCATTAATTCCAAATGATCTACCCAAAACATATCAATTGTTTGTAAGATAGTTTTTCTAACGATATCTAAAAAGTCTTTATCCCCTATTAAAAGTCTTTTTTGTGTAATAGTATTTATGATTTCTTTTTCTCCAGTTTCTAAAATTTCATTAAATTTATCACTTACTAACTTATCGTCTCCTAATAAAACATCTCGTCTTCTAGAATATACAATTTGTCTTTGATGATTCAAAACATCATCATATTGCAAAACATGACGACGAGAATCAAAATGGAAACCTTCTATTTTAGTCTGTGCAGATTCAAGAGCCTTAGAAACCATTTTATTTTCAATGGGCTGATCTTCAGGAATACCTAATTTCCCCATCATCCCTTTAATATTAGATGAAGCAAAAACCCTCATCAAAGAATCTTCCATTGATACAAAAAATTGAGTTTGACCAACATCCCCTTGTCTTCCTGTTCTTCCCCTTAACTGATTATCAACCCTCCTTGCTTCGTGTCTTTCTGTTCCCAATACAAATAAACCTCCTAAATCCAAAACTTCTTTCTTTTTATTTTCATCAAAAGGAAGCCCTCCTAATTTAATATCCACTCCACGACCAGCCATGTTGGTAGCCACAGTTACTTTTCCTTTTTCTCCTGCTGCAGCTACAATTTCTCCTTCTCGCTCATGGTTCTTAGCATTTAAAATTTCATGCTTAATCCCCTCCTTATTTAAATAAGCAGAAAGTAACTCGTTATTTTCAATTGAAACTGTTCCGATTAAAATAGGCTGTCCTTTTTTATTTAATTCCTTTACTTCTCTCGCAATAGCCTGAAATTTTCCATTCTTAGTTTGAAAAATTAAATCATTTTCATCCTTTCTTTGAATTGGCTTATTAGTTGGTAAAACTAAAACATCTAAACCATAAACTTTCAAAAACTCTTCAGCCGATGTTTGGGCTGTTCCTGTCATTCCGCTCAGTTTTTTATACATTCGAAAATAATTTTGATAAGTAATAGAAGCAAAAGTCCTTGATTCGTTTTGTACCTTTAATCCTTCTTTTGCTTCAATAGCCTGATGTAAACCTTCTGACCAACGACGACCAGGTTGCATTCGTCCAGTAAACTCATCAACAATTATAATAGACCCGTCTTTAACTACATAATGTTTATTTAATTTAAAAAGAGACTTGGCCCTAACTGCTGTTTCTAAATGATGCACATATTTAATCCCTTTTTCTGTATAAATATTACCTACCCCAAGAGCTTTTTCTGCCTTTTCAATTCCAGAGTCTTTCAAAGAAATAGCTTTTTTCTTTTCATCTATCTCAAAGTCCTCTCCTTCTTTTAAGCCTTGCGAAATTTGTGAAAACTTAGCATATAATCCTCCAGACTCTTTATCAGGAATAGAAATAATTAAAGGAGTTCTAGCTTCATCAATTAAAATAGAATCAATTTCATCAACAATTACAAAACTATAACCTCGTTGTCGCAAATTTTCTTTATTATGTTCAATATTATCCCTTAAGTAATCAAAGCCAAACTCACTATTAGTCCCATAAGTAATATCAACCTTATAAGCTTCTTGCCGAGAACAAGGTCTCAAAAATTCATCAACCACTTTATATGATCCCTCTGAATCTCTTTCTTTATCATCTTCTTTTCCTTCTTCTGTTTTAATATGAGTGGAATCATAAACAAAAGAAGAATCATGCCCAATTACACCTATACTTAACCCTAAAAATGCATAAATCTGTCCCATCCAAACCGCATCCCTACGAGAAAGATAATCATTAACAGTAACTACATGAACACTTTCCCCTAAAAGTGCATTTAAATAAACGGGTAATGTAGCGACTAATGTTTTTCCCTCACCAGTTCTCATTTCAGAAATTGAACCTTTATGTAACCCTATTCCTCCCATTAATTGAGTATCATAATGTCTTTGCCCTAAAGTTCTTTTAGAAGTTTCCCTAACCACAGCAAAAGCTTCTGGAAGAATATTATCCAAACTTTCTTTTTTATTTAATCTTTCTTTAAATTCTTTAGTCTTGTCCTTTAGCTTATCATCAGAAAGAGCTGAGATTTCTTCTTCTAAATCATTTATTTTCTGAACAATTGGCTGTAATTTCTTAATTTCTTTAGAATTCTGATCACCAAAAATTTTCTTTAATCTTTTTATCATAAAGAGTATTTTAGCACAAAACCCAAGGATTATAAATAAAAAAATTACCTATATCTACCAAAGCAGATATAGGTAATCATTTTCTTTTATAAAGTGTTAGTTATCCATGTTACATGAAAAGAAAAATAAATTTGCCTCACAAAGCCTATTCTTGCATCGCTTTAATAAACGCTTCACCTTGTTCTTTAAAATTAGGATCTAATTTAATAGCTATTCTTAATTGTTCTATTGCTTCCAAATTTCTACCCACCTCATAATAAGCAGCCGCTAGAGTAATAAAAGACTGAGGGTCATTAGAGTTTTTCTCTGCTATTTTTTCTGCTACTAAAATCATCTTATCAAATTGCCCTGTATTTTTATAAATATTTAGAAAACTTAAATCAGTTGGAATTTTTTCAAGCAACAACTCATCAGCCAAATCATTTTTTCCTGAATAAAGCGCAGAAAGAGCATACAATTCTCTTGCTTTATCATATTTTGGCTCTAATTCATAAGCTATTTTGAATAAACCTAAGGCCTCATCATATTTTTTTTGATTAATATTAGCTAAGCCCATTACAAAATAAATAGATTGTTTTTTAGGAGATAGTTCTCTAGCTTTTTCTAATTGAATAAATCCTTCTGTGTAATATCCTGAATTATTAAAAAAAGACCCAGCCAAAACTCTATTTCTGGTATTTTCAGAATCTCTTTCAATTTCTTTTAAAATCCCCATCTTGGACAACTCAAAAAAATTATTTCTAATACTCTGATCACCTCCTAATTCACCCACTCTTCCAGTAAATAACATTAATTGTTCTCTCACTTCTTGATTAGCATAAGAATTATAACTTAATGCCTTTTCAAAATATTTTAAATTTTCCGATAAACCCTCTGGATGAGGACTTAATCCTAATAATAAAGATCTATTAGCTAACACGCCTTTCGTGTTAAAAAAATAAAGTGAAAAAATAGTTAGAAAAACAATCAACGGAATAATTACTTTATTTTTATTCTCGTCACTTATTTTATCTAAAGCAAAGGTTTTATCATCCATATTTTCTTTAAAATTGATTGAATTATGTATGAAAGCTAAAATAGTAAAAAATAAAATATAACTAGTTATATTATCAAACACGAAAAAGTTATGGATAAAATAACCAGCCAATAACCCAGTAAAAATACTTTTTTCAAATACTGAAAAATCTTTTCCATATTTCTTGTTCCATAAATAGTATAAAATACTAACAAAAAGAGATAAGTAGGCTAATAAACCTAAAAAACCTCCTGCAATTAGCCAATCCATAAACACATTGTGAGTCCTATCAAACCACTCTTCTTGCCCGTACATCTTAGGATTATAATATTTATTAAAAACATAGTTGAAATTCTCTTGACCCCAACCTAAAACAGGTCTTTCTTTTACTCCTTGCCAAGCCATATCCCAAATCATAAAACGAGATTTCGTTGTCTGTTCTTGTAAAGAAATAGAAGCAAAACGATTTAAAACCTCACTACCCCTAACAAAAGAAGTATCTTTTATTGCCAAAAAACCACTTATAAATAAAATAGTTCCAACTAAAAATCCAATACAAATTTTCTTTAACTTTTTATTCTCCTTTTCAAACAAAGCAACTAAAAAAGAAATCAATAAAATTGCCCCAATAAATCCTAAAATTGCTCCTCTAGTAGCAGTATGGTAAAGAATATAAATATTAAGTAAAATTGTTCCTCCATAAAAATAGCCCATTAAATTCTTCCAATCATGTTGTCGTGCCCATAAAAACAAAGCTAAGAAAATATGAATTACAGTATATATAGCAAGATAAGAAGCATTTCCAAAAGTTGTATCTAATCTAGAAGTTCCCTGATTAGCACTTGCCCAACCTATTAATTGAAGAATTCCATAAAAATTAATCCACGCACTCACCAATAAGGATGTATTAAAAAAACGAGACCAAAGTTTTTTAGAATTCAACATTCCTGTTAATACTAAAAAGTAACCCAGAAGATGAATTAAAGTTATCCACCCCTCCATTCTTTCATAATTACTCCAAAAACTCTTTAATGGATTTTCTCCCAACAAATCAGCGAAAAACATTATTAATACCAAAGAAACAATTCCTCCAAAAATCCAAGAAACCTTAATACGATACTCTTTATTAAATAAAGCTAAAATTGCCCAAATACCAACAGCTAATTCAACCAGTATCCTAAATAAAACATTTTTTCCGACAATGTATGGAAAAAATAAAGAGGAACAAACTACCAACGGCACAAAGGGGATAATAAAAATTAATACTAACACTATATTCTTTAAAACTTTTTCGTATTTCATTCTGTAATTATATCAAAAAAGCTTTTGTTCGTCTCTATAAATAAAATAAAAACAGCTATCCGAAGATAGTTGTTTTTATTGGAGAAACACTTAGTACAGATAGCCCTAGAATATCTCTAGGTGAGTGCTGTGAACGAGACACCTCAGTGAATCAGAAACACCTGCTCTCTTTTACTTTAAGTTTAGCTAGGTTATTGCGCTAAATATTTCTCCTATTTATATTATACACCAATTTTTACTTTGTGAAGATTGACAGACTTCTAAAACCGATTCTTAAAAGTGATCCTCTGAGTAAACCAACTTGTAATCAGGTTTTTGATAATCAAACAATTCTTCTTCGGCAAAAAATCTTTTAATCTCAACTTCAGCTGTTTCAGGGGCATCAGAAGCGTGTACTAAGTTAGATTGTCCACTCAAAGAATAATCTCCTCGAATACTTCCTGCATCAGCTTCATATCCTTTAGTTGGACCAACAATCAACCTTGTAGCTGAAATAGCATTTGCACCAGCTAAAGCAATCAATACCACAGGAGATGATTGCATATAATTTTTCAAAGTATTAAAAAATGGTTTTTCAGTTAAATGGCTATAATGTTCTTCAATCAAAACATCTGATATTTTAGCCATCTTAACCCCAATAATTTTTAAACCTTTTCTCTCAAATCTTTGTAAAATTTCTCCAAATAAAGATCTTTGAATTGCATCTGGTTTCATTATAATTAAAGTTTTTTCTTCTTGTGCTTTTTCCATATAATTTTTATATTATTTAATAATTATTTTGAATTTAATTATACACAAAATTGTTAAAATTAGTAGTTTTTTTAATATACAATTACTTCCTCTTAAATCTTAAGATAAACTAAAAACCTGCCTGTCGGCAAGCATGTTTGAATTTATTTTTACCTAGTTAAAATTTCAAAACCTCCTTTTGTCACTAAAACAGTATCTTCCCACTGAGCAACATTAGCACCATCTATACTTCTATAAGTATGCCCGTCATTTGCTGTATAAATTTTCCCCTCTCCTTTTGTTACAATTGGTTCTAAGGCAATAACCATTCCTTCTTTTAAGATATCACCTTCACCTTTTCTTCCAAAATTAGGAACAAAAGGTTTTTCATGAACATCTTTACCAACTCCATGCCCTCCCAATTCTTTCATTACATTAAAACCTCTACTTTTTACTAAAGTTTCTATCGCATTTCCGATATCTCCAGTAGTATTTCCTGCTTTTATAGCCTTAATTCCAGCTTCTAAAGCTAATTTAGTAGTTTCTATTAAATTTATATCATCTGATTCTATTTTACCCACTCCGAGCATTAAAGTCTTATCAGTAATTAATCCTTTATGAGTTAAGCCTAAATCAATATTTACAATATCTCCTTCTTTTAGAGGAACCTTATTCCCTTTTCCGATTCCATGAACAGCCTCGTCATTTACAGATACACACAAAGAAGACGGGTATGGTCTATGTCCATCAGTTGTATAATTTAAAAAAGCAGGACTATCTCTTTGTTCATAAATCAATTTTTCAGCTAAAGAATTTAGGTCATCTGGAGTGCTTCCCTCTTTTACAATCTTAGCTACTTCATGCAAAATAAAATTAAGCCTTTTACCGCCTTCTCGTAAAATTTCTATTTCTTCTTCTGTATATATATTTGGAAGCATAATAAATTAGTCAAAAGTTCATAAAGTCTATAAAGTTAAAAGTTAAAAATTTGCAAATCAAATTTTTATTAATTTAAAATTTAAAATCTAAAATTTATAATTCAAAATCTCCGATTTTGTTCATTATCTCATTGTGAACATCTTCAATACTTTGATCTCCATTTATATCTAAAAATTCATAGTCTTCATGGTTTTCATAAAAGCCTAAAACAGGAATTACATCTGTATCAAACCAATCCTGTCTATTTTTAATTTTCTCAGCTTCATCATCTCCCCTTCCTCTAGCCAATAATTTTTCTTCAGCCCACTCTCTAGAAACATTAATGTAAATAACTTTTGGTTTATCATAGCTATAAAAATCAAAAACTGAATGCAAAACATCTGCTTGATCTTTTTTTCTAGGCATTCCATCTAAAATTAAATCCTCATCTCCTTTTAGATTCTCAATCAAAGCTGTTGCCCATAAAGAAAGTACTAGAAACATTGGCTGGAGTCCTCCTCTATCACCAATTTCTTTGGCTAATTTATTAGTATAACCTTCTCCTTTTATAAAATCTCTAAACTTATCTCCTGTCTGTAAGTCAAAAACCTTTCTATTTAAATCATTTTTTAAATAATTTATAAGTAACTCAGCCTGAGTTCCTTTACCACAACCTGATCTTCCTATAATAATATATGCTTGTTTCATAATTGTTAAAAGATTTAAGATTTAGGATTTATGAGAAAAAACCGCTATGCGATTTTTTAAATCCTTTAATCAAAAATAAAATTTATTTTAATACTATTCATTATAAACAAAAACAATAAAATTTGCGACAAAAAAATGGTTTGCTTTAGCAAACCATTTTTTTGTTTTAATGTTCTAGTGCCTGCCTGCCGGCATAGGCAGGTTTTAATGTTTTAATATTCTCTCATTGAAACCTGAGCGTCTATTTTCTTTACCAAATCAAGAACAACTGAAACTACAATCAACAAAGCAGTTCCTCCAATAGCCAGAGCTGCAATACCAGTGAAAGCTTGTAAAATTAAAGGTAGTACAGCAATTATTCCTAAGAAAATAGCTCCTACCAAAGTAATTCTTGTTAATACCTTTCCTAAATATTCAGATGTTTTCTCTCCTGGACGAACCCCTGGAATAAAAGCTCCGCTTTTTTGTAAGTTTTGTGAAATAGCATCAGGATCAAATGTAATTGCTGTATAAAAATAAGTAAAGAAAAATACTAACAAAAAATACATTACCGCATAAACCCAAGAATTAGACATAATCCCTAACATAAAATCTGAAACATTCTTAACTATCTCATTACTTGAATTCACCAAAAAATTTAAAATCATTTGAGGAAATAAAAGAATAGACATCGCAAAAATAATAGGAATCACCCCTGCTTGATTTACTCTTAATGGTAAGTAAGTAGAAACCCCGCCATAAACCTTTGAGCCTCTTACTCTTTTAGCATAATTTATAGGAATAGGTCTTTCTGCTTCAGTAACTACGACAATTGCATAAACTATAGCTATGGATACAATCAAGAATCCTAATAACATCGGTAATTGAGACATTTCAAAACTAAAATATAATTGACTTAAACTAGTAGGCAAACCAGAAACAATACCCGCAAAAATCAAAAGAGAAACCCCATTTCCTATTCCATACTCAGAAATTAGTTCTCCTATCCACATTAACAAAACAGAACCTGCAGTTATTACCATTATATTAGTAAATAATTCAAAATTTCCTAAAATATCTACAGCTCCCTGACTTTGCAATAATCTTAAAAATCCAAATCCTTGAATTAAAGCCAATGGAATTGTTAGCAATCGTGAATACTGACTAAATTTTTTCTTTCCAGCCTCTCCTTCTTCATGATACATTTCCTTTAATTTTGGAATCATCATGGTCATTAACTGCATTATAATAGAAGCTGTAATGTACGGAGAAACACCAAGCATCACAATAGATAAACTAGACAAACCTCCACCAGAAAACATGTTTAACAACCCTAAAAATTGACTATTAGAGAAAAATTCATTTAACCTAGCTATATCTACTCCTGGAATTGGAATAGAAGCTAAGGCTCTAAAAACAATTAAAGAAGCTAAAACAAAGAAAATTCTATTTCTTAAATTCTTGTCTTTAAAAACTAATTTAAATTTGTGAGCAAAATTCATATGTTTTTTAAGTATTTATTTTAGACTAATTAAGCTTTTATACTACCCCCATTTTTTTCTATCTTATCTTTTGCACTCTGAGAAAAAACGCAACCAGAAATAACTAATTTTTTATTTAAATCTCCATTTCCTAAGATTTTTACATCAGGAATTTTATTTTCTTTCCTCTTAATAACTGATTTTTCAAATAAAATTTTAGGAGTAACTTCATCACCTGCTGAAAAACTTTTTTCAAGAATAGCAAGATTAACTAACACGGGTCTCTTTTGGAAAGACTTGAAGTTGTAACCTCTCTTTTTAGGTAATCTTTTTATAACTTCTCTCATTTCAGGTCTTTTACTTGTTCCTGCTCTGGCATTTTGACCTTTATGACCCCTTCCAGAAGTTTTTCCACGCTTTCCCCCTCTACCTATTTTAATACTGGTTTTATTTGGATTTTTTCTTTTTAATTGATGTAATTGCATAATATTTTACTTATATTTTTATTTTTGCACCTCAAAATCTCTCAAAGCTTCAATTGTAGCTTTTGCAATATTTAATTGATTCTTTCCTCTACTAATTATTTTAGCAGTTACATCTGTAATTCCAGCTAATTCTAAAACAGTTTTCAAAGAAGAACCTACACTTAAACCACTACCCTCTTTTGTGGGTAAAATTTGAATTACTGATGCACAATATTTTTTAGAAACATCATAAGGAATTGAATTATTTTTAGTTAATTTTAATTCAATCATATTCTTTTTAGCTTTCTTTGCTGCTTTTTCAATAGCTAAAGCAGTATCATTAGCTTTTGCAACACCTACTCCTACCTTTCCATTTTTATTTCCTAATACAATAGCTACAGAAAAACTAAATCTTCGTCCTCCTGACATAACACGAGTAACTCTTCTAATTTTAATTATTTTTTGATCAAATTCTGAACGAGGTTTTGTAAACTTCTTTCTTTTTCTAGAATTAAAGTTCTTTTTGAAAGGAGCTCTGCTTGGAAAAGATTTTTTTTCTTCTACAGAAGAATCCTTCACATCTTTTTTATTCTCAACCTCTTTATTAGAATCAGCCACAACATTAATTGCTTCTTCTTTTTTATCTTCTTTTTTGATTTCTTTTTCTTCTACCATTTTATTTATTTAAAATTTTAAACCTCCTTCTCTAGCAGCATCAGCTAAAGCCTTAATTTTTCCTGTGTAAATATAACCTCCTTTATCAAAAACAACTTCTTTAATTTTTAAATCTGTAGCTTTAACAGCTATTTCTTTACCTACTTTTGCCGCATTCTCTAATAAAGAATTAGCTTTCATTTTCAAACTTGAAGAAGCAGCTAAAGTTTTATTCTTATTATCATCAATAATTTGAGCGTAAATATATTTATTTGACTTAAACACACATAATCTAGGTCTTGAAGAAGTACCAATAACCTTTGACCTAACTCTTTTATGTCTTCTTTTCCTTGATTCTGTTTTAATTTTATTTTTGTCCATAATTTCTTTTTACTTTTATTTATTTACACGTTCTTTTTACCTTGTTTTCTTCTAACCACCTCATCGTAATATCTAAAACCTTTCCCTTTATATGGTTCTGCTTTCTTTTTCTTTCGTGTTTTAGAAGCAAATTGACCAACTAATTCTTTGTCTATTCCTGATATTGTAATATTATTCTTTTCAGCCACAACTTTTAACCCTTCAGGTATTTCTATTTCAACTAAATGAGAAAATCCTAAGGCTAAAACTAATTTATCTCCTTTAACTTCTGATTTAAAACCAACTCCTTCAAGAATTAATTTTTTTTCATAAGGAGTGCTTACTCCTTGAATCATATTTGTAATATGAGAAGCAAATGTTCCCCACAAAGCCTTTGCAAACGGAGAATTATTAGTTGGGTTTACTGAAACCTTATTATCCTCAATCTTAACTTCTATTTCAGGTCGCAATTCTCTCTTTAACTCCCCTAAAGGCCCTTTCACTACCACAAAATTATCTACCAATGTAATTTCGGTGTTTGCTGGAATTTCATATTTTTGTTTTCCTAATCTTGACATAATTTTATTTACCAAATTTTAAACAAAGGCTCTCCTCCCAGTCCTTCTTTTTTAGCCTCCTCTCCAGTCATTACCCCTTTTGAAGTTGAGATTAATAACTTACCAAAACCATTTTTAACTTTCTTGATATCATCACTCCCTAAATAAATTCTTTTTGAAAGCTTAGAAACTCTCTCAACATCTTTTATTTTTGGAATATTTTTAGATTTATAAGAAATACCAACCTCTAAAACTCTTTTAGGGGCTTTTCCAATTTTAGATGAAAATTCAATAAAACCTTCCTTCTTTAATACCTCAGCAACCTTAGCTTTGAAATTAGAATAAGGAAACTGTACAGTTTCTTTTTGTGCTTTTCCGGCATTTTTAATACCTATTATTAATTCTGAAATTATATCTCTATTCATAATATTTAGTCTAAAGTCTGTAAAGTCGAAAGTCAAAAGTTTTTTTGGAAAAATCGCTTTGCGATTTTTCACTTTATAGACTTTATGGGCTTTTGACTTTTGACTCGTTTACTCTACCAAGATGATTTTCTGATTCCAGGAATCTTACCTTCATTTGCTAATTCTCTAAAACAAATACGACATAAATCAAATTGTCTCATATAACCTCTTTTTCTCCCACACTTAAAACATCTATTTACTGCTTTTGTAGAAAATTTTGGAGTTTTATTTGCTCTAGCTATTACTGATTTTTTTGCCATAATCTTTTTAAAAGATAGTCATTATAATTAATGAATACTTGCTTATCCTATCAAAAACACCCTTTGATGTCAACATTTTTAGCTTATTAGGATATTAGGTTTTTAGCTTCTTAGCTTTTTCAAACGCAAACAATTATAAAATTCAATGGCTATGGGCATAGCCATTGAAATAGATTGAAAATCAACGGTTTTCTGAATTTATTAAATTTTTTCATAATAGACAAAGCGTCCTGCTTTGCCTTGTTGTTTAATTTCTCCTTTATCTTCAAGCTCTTGAAGATATTTAGTGGCTGTACTATCTGCAATACTAAGTAATTTTTGTATATCCCCATTCGTAACCCTCTCCTTTTCAGCAATTAAATTCAAAATCTTTTCATCTTGGTCAAGCTCTTTCTCAACCTTTTTATTTCCAGCACCAACAAAAGCCACTGTCACGAAATACCCTATCGCTATTCCTATTATTATATAAATTATTGTCATTTTATTATTTATTCCATTCAATGTGTCCGTTAATATTATTTGTTTCAAAAACCTCTAATATTTCTGTGCAAAATTTAATAAGCTTTTTATCTTTAGTTTTTTTAGATAATTCATACAAACGTATAAACATTTTCTTACCAGTTTCAGTTTGTTTTAAATTTTTCTTCAAAAAGTTATGAGCGCTGCAGAGAGTTTGTCCATTTTCTAAAGTAGCTTTTCCCCCTAAGTCCTTTGGTTTTATATGATCAGCATGTATCTCAACTCCATCTTTTTCTCCTTTACCACACATAACACATTTAAAACTATCTCGTTCAAAAATCTTTTTCTTGATAGCTGATGTAAAATCTTGTAATTCTTTTTTCTTTATTAACGACGGATCATATTTATAAACACCTTTTTTAATTTTTACTAAATAACCTTTTTGATATAATTTTCTTATTCCTCTATCAGGATCTCTGAAAATTTTACCTGTTCTTTTCTTAAATTCTTTTATAACCCAATCCACCACCTCAGGATGGGAAATAGCTCGCTTGGGATTATTCTGAAAATATTCAACCAATAAACTATTTTGACTTATTTTTTTGATTTTATGTTTTTTCATAAAAATAACTATTTTATAATTTTAATTTGTTTTCTATTTCTCTTGCTACAGCTTCGATAACTGGAACAACAACTGAATTACCCATTTGTCTATACATCTGAGTTCTTGACACAGGAATAATAAAGTCCTTTGGGAAACCCATGATCGCTTTACATTCATTTTCAGTTAGTAATCTAATTCCTGTTTCTCCATCTTTAACAAAAGTTCCTGTTAACCTTTGAATTTTATGATAAGTAGAAACTAATGTTTTTGTTTGAATTTTAGAATTTTTATCTACTATTATTGGTCTACCATCATCTTTTTTAAACAAATAACTTTTTTGTAAATGTTTAGAAATAGAATAACCTAAAGCATTATCTTCTAAGTGTTCGTTTATAAAAGATTGTTTATTATTTCCCTCAGGAAATACAAAATCTTCACCTTCAAACAAATCTTTTCTAAAACCAACTATATAAATTCTCTTTCTTTTTTGAGGAACTCCGAAATTAGAAGCATCCAATACTTTACTAAAAACCTTATAACCTGCTTCTTTCAAAGAATCTAATATAATCTTAAAAGTATTTCCATTATCATGAGTTAGTAACCCTGGAACATTTTCCAATAAAAATGCTTTGTTCTTTTTATGATTTATGATTCTTAAAACATCGTAAAATAAAGTTCCTTGAGTAGTGTGCATAAAACCCTCTCTTTTACCTATAGAACTAAATGGTTGGCAAGGAAATCCTGCTACTAAAACATCAAAATTAGGTATTTCATATTCTTTAATTTTTGTTATATCTCCATATGGAACTTCTCCAAAATTAGCTTTGTATGTTTCTTGACAATATTTATCCCATTCAGACGTAAAAACACATTCACCTCCAGCTTTTTCAAACCCTATACGAGTCCCTCCTATCCCCGCAAATAAGTCAATAAAAGTAAAGCCTGTTTTATCTTTCTTCTTATCAGACCCTAAAGAAAACAAGTTTTGAACTATTATTTTAGTTTTAATATTTTCTTTTTGCATATAACTACTTATATTTTACCTCAAAAATAATTATTCACAAAACTATATTTTAAGCTTAATTTCAATGGCTATGGGCATAGCCATTGAAATTTAAACAATAAAAAGGCGTTGGACTAAAGCCCAACGCCTTTTTATTGTTTAAAACTTATTTTTTCTTTTCTTCTGCTTTTTTAAAAGGAAATCCTATATGTCTCAAAAAAGCCTCTGCTTCTTTTTTATTTTTAGCAGTAGTTACTATAGTAATAGACATTCCAAAGATATCTCTCATTTCTTCGTCTGAAGTTTCAGGGAATATAACATGTTCTTTAATCCCTAATGTCGCATTTCCCATCTCATCAATTGACTTCAAGTTTAAACCACGAAAATCTTTTGTTCTAGGCAAAGCAACACTTACTAATTTATCCAAAAAACCAAACATTCTTTTTCCTCTTAAAATAACCTGGTATCCAACCTTTTCACCTTCTCTTAATTTAAAGGCAGCGATTGATTTTTTAGCATTTTTATAAGCTGGTTTTTGTCCTGCAATTTTAGTTAATCTATCCTCAACTAATTCAGTTTTTTTCTTATCAGACCTTATTGAACCTACTCCCACATTCAAAACAACCTTTTCTAATTTAGGAGATTGCATCTTATTTTTATATTCAAACTCTGATTTTAATGTATCAAAAGCTGTATTTTGTTTTTCTTTTATACTATTCATATTAATTTAGTCTAAAGTCTATAAAGTCGAAAGCCGAAAGTCTTTTTTTTAAAATTTACTTCGTAAATCTTTACTTTATAGACTTTATGAACTTTTAACTTTTGACTAGCTTATAACCGACCCACTTTTCTTTGTTACTCTTTCCATCTTCCCTTTTATTTCTTTCTTACCAATTCTTGTCGCTTTTTTTGTTTTAGGGTCTATGAAAGCTACATTGGAAACATCAACTGGAAATTCTTTTTCAATAATTTGCCCTTTTTGCCCAGACTTAGTTGCTCTTTGATTCTTTTTCTTCTTATTTATACCTTCAACCAAAACCTTGTTTAAAGAAGGATAAGCTCGTAAAACATTACCTGTTTTACCCTTATCTTTCCCAGCAATTATTATTACATTGTCATTTTTTTTAATTTTCATAGTAAATCTTCTTTTTTAAATTACTTCAGGAGCTAAAGAAATAATCTTTTGATAACCTAAATCAGCTATTTCTCTAGGAATAGGTCCAAAAATTCTTCCTGCTATCGGTTCTTTCTTCTCTTTATCAATAATTACAACAGCATTGTCATCAAAAGCAATATAAGAACCATCTTTTCTCTTTATTTTTTGTTTAGCTCTAACCACAACAGCTCTTAATACGTCTTTTTTCTTCACAGCTTTTCTAGGCTCTGCGACCTGTACTGACAAAACAACAGTATCTCCTATTCGAGCATATCTTTTTTTAGAACCCCCAAGTACTTTAAAAACTCTTCCAATTTTTCCGCCTGAGTTATCTGTTATTTTTACTATTGATTGTGGTTGTATCATAATTCTAACTTTTAACTATCTTAAATCTCTTATCTTTTGAGATTGGATTACATTCTTGGATTACTACATTATCCCCTACATTATATTCACCTTCATCATAATGCGCTTTATATCTTTTTGTAAGAGTTCTATATTTATCATATTTAGGATGCTTTACAAATCTCTTAACTAAAATTACTAGAGTTTTTTCCATTTTATTAGAAACAACCTCTCCTTTTAATATTTTTCCACTTGTTATTTTTTTTTCTAATTTATCGTTTTCCATAAATATGTTTATTTAGAATTTCCTTTTCTTAAAGTTAATTCAGTCAAAATTCTAGCAATCTCTTTTCTTAAAGATCTTCCTTTTTTAATATTTTTTATTTTAGACCCAGATAAAGAAAATCTAAATTCTCGCAATTCAGTTCTTTTTTCTGATAAAATTTTATTTAAATCTTTATCTATTTTCTTTTTTAAATCTGTTTTTTCCATTGTATTATTTCAAGTTTCGTAAAGGACATATTACATTAAACAAGCTCTTAAATCAATACTAAATACTAATTTTTGCTCTATCAAGTATTTTTGTTTTTAAAGGCATTTTTGTTCCTGCTTTTCTTAAAGCTTCAATTGCTTTTTCATCTGATACACCATCAACTTCAAACAAAATTGTTCCTGGCTTAACTGGGATACAATAACCTTCTGGGGCTCCTTTCCCCTTACCCATCTTAACTTCTGATGGTTTTGAAGTAAAAGGTCTATCAGGAAAAATTCTTATCCAAACCCTACCTGTCTTTCCAATATATCTTTTAGCAGCACGACGAGCTGCCTCAATTTGATTAGATCTAACTCTTGTTCCTTCCATAGCTTTTAATCCATGAGACCCAAAAGCAATAGTATTTCCACGTGAAGCTACCCCAACTTTATTAGGGTTTTTTCTAGCTGTTTGCCATTTTCGATGTTTTGCTTTCTTAGGAAATAACATGATTAAATTTAAAATATAAAATTAGTAATTATTTTTTCTTATTAAATACGTCACCTTTGTAAATCCAAACTTTTATCCCAACAATTCCATAAGACATAAAGGCCTTTTCTCTTGCAAAATCAATGTCAGCTCTTAAAGTTTGTAGAGGAATCCTCCCCTTTTTTAATTCTTCTTTTCTAGCCATTTCAGCTCCCCCTAAACGACCTGATAAAGAAATTCTTACACCCTGAACTTCTCTATTAGCTGCTACTTTTTCAATTGTTGTTTTTAGTATTCTTCTAAAAGGCATTCTTTTTTCTAAAGCTTCAGCAACCATCATACCTACTATTGCAGCATCAGTTTCTGGATATCTAATTTCTTCAATATCAATCTTTAACTCTTTCGCTTTAGGTAATTTGTGTTTTGTCATAAAAGCTAAAACTTCATTTTTTAAATTCTTAGCTCCGTCTCCATTTCTTCCAATAATCATTCCTGCTCTTGATGTTTTAATGATTATTTTAAATATCTTTTCGTCTCTCTCCATCTCTACTGAAGAAACATAAAAACTTCGTAATTTCTTTTCTAAAAATTCTCTTATCAAAACATCTGTCTTTAATTGCTCTGCATATTTTTCATGAGTACCAAACCAACGAGATTTCCAATCTCTTAAAATTCCTATTCTTTGTGCATATGGGTGGACTACATGAGTCATGATATAATTTTATTTATTTTTTAACTTTTAAATTCTCTTTTTTAACTGCTTTTTCAGCCACTTCTTTTACTACCTTTTCTTCTTTTTTATCTTCCAAAGTAACATCAATATGGCTTGTTCTCTTTTTATAAGGGAAAGCTCTTCCTTTTGCCCCTGCTCTAAACCTTTTCATAGCAGGACCTTCGTTAACAGTAATTTCCTTTATAAATAAATTATCCTTGTTTATTTTATTATTGTGCTTAGCATTAGCTATAGCAGATTCAATCAATTTCCTTATAACTAAAGAAACTTTTTTATTTAAAAAATTAAGTTCTGAGATAACTTTTTCTACTTCTTTACCTCTAATTAAATCGGCTACCAAACGAACTTTTCTTGGTGATTGTCTATAATTTTTTAATTTTGCTTTAATTTCAGTCATGATTAAATTATTTAAACACTAGCTTTAGCAGCTTTAGCCGCTGTAACTTCAGCTTCTTTCTTCTTTTGCTCTAATTCTTTCTGCATCTTTCCTCCATGCTTCACGAATTTTTTTGTAGGAGAAAATTCTCCTAAACGATGTCCGACAATATCTTCCGTTATCAACACTTCAATATGATTTTTTCCATTGTGAACTCCAAAAGTAAAACCTACCATTTCAGGTGAAATCTGACTAGATCTTGACCAAGTTTTTATCACACCTAAATCTTCTGGCTTTTTACCTTCTATTTTTTTTAAAAGTCTTTCGTCCACATAAGGACCTTTTTTTAGTGATCTTGTCATAAATTTAAAATAGCTCTTAATCACTCGGAGCTTGTTATATATTAACAGAATTTTATTCTATGTCAATAAAAATTAAATTACTTTTTTCCAAATTTTTGTTTAAAAAACAAAAATTCAAAAAAAATAACCTCCACTTAAATTAAGTGGAGGTTATTTTTAGGTTTTACTTATGGTTACATTTTCTTTCTTAAGTCTTCAATCACATCTGACGCGGCAGTCTTTCCTCCTAATCCGAAAGCTAATCCCAATGATAGAGAAATAGCAACGATTAATCCTGTAAACAAAGTTTGAATAAAAGCTGATGCAACTCCTAATTGATAAAGAGCCATCAATCCAGCGAATACCCAAATTGCCCACTTAACAGATGTACCTAAAAATCCAAATTGAGATTTTCTAGCACCAACTGCTTTTGCGGAACCTATTACAAGATTCTCAGTAGCATCTGCAATAATAACAGCAATCAAAAGAATAGCTGCTGCTGCAATTACTCTAGGTAGATATAGTAGAACTACTTGTTGTAAAAATAAATTTACTTGGTCAAGCCCTAATACATCAAAGGCAGCTACGGCAAAAACTACAATAATAAACCATTTCACTAAAGCACCGAAAAAATTACCGGCGTTTAAATTGAAACCTGCTTTATTTAATGTTTTTTCAACACTAGCACTTCTCAAAAGTTTGTCTATACCTAATGAATGAATTATCTGAGAAACTACTCTCCCAAATAAAACTCCAACAACCCACCCAATAATAAAAATTATTATTGCGATTATTAAGTTTGGAACAAAGCCCATTACTCCAATCCAAAGACTTTGAAAAGATTGTGACAATACTTCACTCCATGTTTGTAATATCATATTTTTTCTAAAAAATTAAAACTAATAATGAATTATCATCATATCCCCAAAACTTAATTGAATGGTCAATAATCAACCACCAAAAAATCATTGGTTTTATGACTTAACGACCTTTATTTTAGTATTAATAAATACCATATTTATATAATATCATTATATGTCTATAAAAATATACAAAAACTGTGGATAAAACCTAATTTAGATACTAAAAATCCAACTTATTTACGATTTTCTTATGAGAATAGTCTAAAATATCCCTTAAAAGTTTATCATAAACTCCCAAACGATAATTAAAATCATCAGTTTCTAATATAAAATACTTTAATTCTTGACCTAGCTCAGACTCTAATATACGAATTGCTCGTTCTAAATAAGAACTATTTAAATTATCTCCTACTATTAAAATATCTACTCTACTATCTGGTTCTTGAATAAATACACCTGAAGTAATTATTAATTTAAGAACTCCTCCTCCCTTCAAACGGTTAATTATATCTTTTTGAGCAACAGGACTTCCTTTAATTAATAAATTTTTTAGAGGAGCTAGCAAAGAAAAACTTGGGTCTAAAATCCAACCGCTTGTTTTTTTCTTTTCAACAACTTCTTTTCCTTTTACTTTTTTAATAACTTCTTTATAAAAAATTCTTTTTTTAATCAAAGAAATACTTTCAAAAATTTTCAGTTCTTTACGAAGATTTACCAAAGATACTTTTGTCCTTTTTGATATTTCAGCATTATCAAAAATAACATCATCATTAGACAAAAACAGTCTCATTATTTTTATTTTAGCAGCGTTACCAAATAATTTACTTAATGTTTCCATAGTAATTTAAAATGAGATTTATACACTCACTTTTATATATTACAATTAATAATAACATCTATTTTTTATACCAGCAACAAAATTAAAAAATGGCTGGGTCCTAAGAACCCAGCCATCAATATCCCTTCATATATTCTCTTGCTGCTGAATATACTTTGTTAAGTCTTCAGCATCTTTAAATTGAAACAAGCCTTCACCAATAGGAACCGAAATATCTTCTTCAAATTCTCTAAAGAGACGCTGAGACAAACCTTTTATATCAGTATCCTTTAAAACAATAATTGGCATTGTTTTACCATTTTCTCTATCCCCTTTAACAATATCGGCGAGTACCTTCTCCATAACAGTATCATTCAAGAGAATAAGTATGATAGAAAAATCTTCTTTCCCGTAAAAAACAATTTTCTTCGCCATAACCAACTCCTTTTACCTTTTAAAAAAATAAAATATATTTTAACTATCTAAAATAGAGTATATTGTTTTTTTATTATTAGTCAATAAAAAACAGGCGTCTACCTTTGGTAGACGCCTGTTTTTTCTTAATCATTATTTCAACTCTACTTTTCCTCCTGCTTCTTCAATATCTTTCTTTAAAGCTTCTGCTTCTTCCTTTTTCATATCTTTCTTTAATGAAGCTGGAGCAGCGTCAACCAATTCTTTTGCCTCCTTAAGTCCTAGACCTAAAGCACCTTTAACTGCTTTGATCACAGCAATTTTTTGGTCTCCTGCAGATGTAAGCTCAACATCAAATGAAGTTTTTTCTTCACCAGCATCATCACCTCCGCCTGCTGATCCTCCAGCCACAGCTACAGCAGCAGCAGAAACACCAAATTTCTTTTCTAATAACTTTACTAATTCATGCAAATCAAGAACTGACATTTCTTCAATTCCATCTACTAATGCTTTGAATTTTTTGGGAACTTCTACTTCTTCCCCTTCATCTTCTTTTGCTTCTTCAGCTGGAGCTTCTGCTTTCTTTTCTTCCTTAACTTCTTCAACAGGAGCCTCTGCTTCAACTGGAGCTTCAGTAGCTTCAACCTCTTCCACTACATCATCTTTTTTTTCTTCAATCATAATTATATTAGTTTAAAGTTTGTAATGTTAAAAGTTAAAAGTTTATTGTCATTAAAAAAATTACTTTGTAATTTTATTTTATAGACTTTATGAACTTTATAAACTTTTGACTCGATTTAATTTCGACAGAAATTAAATCTTTTTGTCCGCTATTTTACTCAACGCAGTTACAAAACCTTGAATTGGTGAATTTATAAGATTTACAAATTGTCCTTTCAAAATTTGAGGTGCTGGAATTTGAGCAATAGAAAGCATTTTTTCTTTATTCATAAAAGAACCTTCAAAAATACCTCCTAAAATAGCAATATTTTCTTTGTTCTTTTTTTGAAATTCATACACCCCTCTTGCAGGAGCAATTAAATCCTCACCATAAGCCAAAGCTAACTCTCCTTCTAATTCAGGCATATCACCTTTAAAAGAATAGTTCTCTAAAGCTTTTCTAACAAGGGATTTCTTAATTACACTATATGATGAATCTTCATCCCTAAGATTATTACGCAACTGAGTAGTATCAGTAACATTTAATCCTTTGAAATTTACGAAAACAACAGAAGCAGAATCTTTTAAAATTCCTTGTACTTTTTCATAAATCTCTTTTTTTCTATCTTTATTTATTGCCATATTTTTAATTTATCTAAGTAAATTTATTTATTGACTTAGGATAAAATTTAAAAAAGTCTTGAATAATCAAGACCCAGAGAAAAACACTTTTTATATATTTGATATATTAGCGCTTCGACCTAAATAGGGTTTATAAAAAGAAAGTCTTTAAAACCTATTTTCTCTGATCTTTATAAAATACATATTAAAGGATTTTAAATAAAAAAACAAGGGGTTTCAGGCTAAAAGCTTGAAACCCCCTGGAAACTATCTTAAAATCTGTGCTAATTTAAGTTCTGTGCTAGAACTTAAGTTTTCTTGGATACTCTGAGTGTCCAAAAAAAAGTTAAAAGATAAAATCGACATAACCGCAAATAAAACTGTACAAACTAAATATTTTTTCATCTTATTCCCCTTTTCTGACTCCCCCGCCAGAATTAAAATAAAAAACATTTTTAAAAAACCTAAACGGCTTTCTTAACTCTTTTTTAATGATACCACATCAACATGTATTTGTCAAGAGATATAAATAAAAAGAAAACCCGCTAAATTAGAAAACAGATTTTCTAACTTAACGGGTTTTGTGATATTAAAACCCTGTTTAACTCCTAAGAAAGGTCTCCTCTTGGGACCACTCAAAATCATCTACATCAAAAATCACCAACTCCCTCCTTAATAATATTTGAATTGGTTTGATTTCAGTTCTGTGCCCAACAATAAAGCATAAGGCCTTATCAAGATTCGCATAAATCATAACTCCAACAATCTCAGAATTGTTTTCTGGTAATAAGTCTCGAACTTGCCCTAAAAGACCCCTACTTACACAAATAAAAGGTTCTTCTTCTAAAAGAGCTGGGAAAGTTCCGTTGTCGCTAATTAACTGAAGTAAATATCCAGTCATTAACTTATAACCAATCCACTCTGACGGTTTTCTAGGACCCTTTGATTCCACCATTATAAACCTCCAAAATATTTTAATAAAGATAAATTTAAAAACTTAACTTAACTTAACTTTCTGAAAAGAAATATATAATATTTTATATAATATGTAAAGGGTTTCTTCTTAAATATTAATACGTAAAAAGACCTTGGGTATTTAAATACTACCCCAAGGCCTTATCGTCTGAAAAAACAAACGATTCAAATAGTTTTGGGCTCAACGAGCTCAAAGTCTTCTGTTATTTTATAACGCGGCAAACCCCCAGGAAGTATTGGGCACACACCATAAGGATGTTGGTAAACTAATTTACCAATCGCCAATCCAAGCTGAAACAAGTACTCCATCGCTGTTGATATACAGGTCCATCGCCTACCGTTTTTATCAATGTAAGCATCAACGAATAACGCACCCTCACCCTCACGAAATCCATCAGGTAATTCATCTAACATTGCCGCAATCTCGCCCTTATACCTTCTGATTCGGTCTGGATGAAAACCAACGTCCAAACTAATTCCTGATATAAAGATACCAGTATCAACTGAATCGCCTCGTTTAAAGATACATTCCATGAAAACACCACTAACCCATTCTGCTGTAAGAACTCTGTCCATTTCATTCTCCTCCCCTTTTTAAAGCTACGTTTCAAAACAACCACCTTCTAAAAAACAGGATACAGCATATATTATATATTGTAAAGGACTTTAAATTATTAAAAGGGCGAGCCAAAGGCTCGCCCTATCAACATTCTATTTTCCACCTACCACCCTCTGTTTAATTATTGATTAATAACAGCTATTTGAGTCTCGCTAATTTCAACAATATCTTCATCCATTCTCTCTAACATTCTTCCTGCTTCTCTTAAAATCAAAGCAAGTCTTTCTAATTGAGGGCTATGAGGAGTTTCAGGAGTCATTAACTCAGTTTCTTGTGATATGTTATCAGTTTCAATATCACTTTTTGGCTGTTCGCCACTAAGTTCGACTTCTTCACTCTGACTTCCTTGATATTGATTAAATCCTACCATGATTATTGCCATCAAAATTAAACCAGTTAAGATTCCCATCAAATATTTTTTATCTTTTAAAAGTGTTTCTTCCATATTTTTTATTTACTTAAAAACTAATAATCACGATACCTATATTATTAGTATAGTAATCAAAAACAGAAAGTCAATGCTTTTAGCTTTAATTTTGGTTTTTATTAAATTAAAGATGAGGGGGTCGCTTCGCGACCCCCCTCACATCTTTAATTTAAAATCCTAACATTCTAAAAGCTAACCTACTACAAGCTAACTTACCAATTATCTAAAGGAGACATTGATTGATTGCCTATAAATTGAACATTTTCATTTTTATCTACAGGAGCAGTTCTCTCATCTGCAAAAATAGACCATGTGTTATCAATATAGGTTACATTCATAAGGTTTATCGGGGATTGGATTCCATGAGAATTTTTATAAGAAGTCGCTTGATATAAATATCTAAATTCAGCGTTTTGAATGGTTGATGTGGCGGAATGAAAACGGGGCTCTAAATTAAAAACAAATACCTATTACGAACTCTGAAAATAAACCATTTCATCTTTCACCCTCAATTTTGGTAGCTACGGCTACGAAAATATCGGCTTCAAGCGAAATAAGCTCATTTTCAAACTTCTCATAACGATTTTTTTTCTAAATTAGAACCTTGTCCCCCCTTCTTCTAGAAATAGAAGTAGTATTTTTAACGGCTATGATACCGTAGCCGTTAAAAATTTAATTATCAACCTACTTTGAAACCTTTTCGTAATAAGTATATTTCCCAGTTTTTCCTCTTTGTATAATTTTTCCTTTATCTTCCAATTGTTGTAAATATTTAGTTGCAGTACTATCTGCTATCCCTAACAATTTCTCTATATCATTATTAGTAACTTTCTCTTTTTCTTCAATCAAAGCCAGAATCTTCTTATCTTTTTCATCCAAAATCTCCAAAACTTCGTTTTTCTTAGCATTCTTATTCATAGACCCACCAAAAACAAAGTACCCAATTACCACTCCGATTATCACATAAACAAATATCATCATATTTTTTGTTATTATAATAAATTAATAATTTTTATAAAACTTTTTCCAATTATTTTTTCTATAATCGCTAAGAACTTTACCTGTCTCTACAAGATGGCATTTTCGACAAAATGTTTTTTTGTTTTTCCAGATATGTAAATCTCTTTTAAATTTACTTTTTGCTTCATCTCTGCTTATACCACACACACAGCACACACTCTTATTATCTTGAATAATTTTTTCTCTTTGGCTATCTGATAAAAACAGGCAACATTCTTCACAAAGACCTAATTTTGCATGAGGAATATCTTTTGTCCCACATTTTTTACATTGGGGATAAAATCTACTCCATTCATAATTTTTATAAGAACCTAAAGTTTTTCCTGTTAATTTTAAAAAGCAATCTCTACAACACACAATTTTATTTCTCATAATATACAAATCTCTTTTATAAAGTGTTTTAGCTTCTTCTCTTAAGACATCACATAAATCACATTTATTTTCATGTAACAAAATAATATTTTCTCTATTTTTTCCTCTAAAACTACCTGTACATTCTTCACATAAACCATTACTAACATGCTTATAAATAATTCTTTCGCACATTTTACATTTTCTATGATCTCTGCTCCAATATCTCTTTTTTATAGTCTTTATTTTTGGAGGATTAGCAATAAGTTGAGTTTCCTTTCTTTTCCTTTTCTCATCTTCAATAAGAAAATCAAAATTTAGTTCTGCTCCAGTAGAAACTGATTTATTTATAGCTAATTGTACTATAGTTTTTTTAACTATTTGACGAACTCTTTCCCTAGAAATTCCCATCTTTTTACCTATTTTATCAAGAATTAATCCTTCTCTATATAATTGAAGAATATAATTATTTCTTTCTGAAACCATTTTAACCCCTTTTTTAGAATTATTTTCAGAAACCAAAACTTCTATTATTGGAATTAGAATCCTTTTTATATATTCTTTTTTTTCTTTTATTTTGTTACTTTCTTTGATAAGACTTAAAAACTTTTTTTCAAAATCTCTTATATTTTTTATTTTTTTCTTTATTTTGTTATAAGCATAAATGATGGTGGTATGATCACGACCCCCTAATAATTCTCCTATATAAGGAAATGATAACTCTCCATATTCACGTAAAAAATAAATTATTAAATCTCGTACATCTACAATCTCACTTTTTCTAGACTTGCTCTTTATTATTTTTTCATCAAAACCAAACCAATTAGAAAAAACTTCTAAAACATCTTCCGATTTATCTATATAAATTTCTTCAAAACAATTTTTTAAATCTAATTCATCAGAAATATCTGATATTTCTCCTTTATTTTGTTTTTCTTTATTTTTTATTTTTGAGTTTAAAAAATTTAATTTTCTTAAAGTTATGTCTATATTTGATCTGCTTAAGTTATATTTATTTTTTAATTCTTTTTCTGTTCGTTTTAATAAACCTCTTACAGTTAATATATTGTCTTTTTTTAACAAAATTTTTGTCTTACTAGAAAAATCTAGGGATTCTATCCTAGTTTTTAAATGGTCTTCTTTTTGATCAAAAATATTAGAATCAACATCAAAATTCATGACTTAAATTAATTTAACTGATTTTTAAAATTTACAAATAATTTTTCAGAGGTTATTACCTGTAACATATCAGCTAATTTTATTATACGTTCAGGAGATATTAATCGCCTAAATCTCCTTCTTTCTTTTGCGTCCATTTGCTCAGAAAAACCTTTCAATAGTTTACTGTAAGAAATCCAATAATCATCAAAGATTTCTTCATCTATATTTTTGTATACTAGTCCTTCTTGGGCTAAAGCGCTAGTATTTGAAGAAAGTTTGCTAATTAATGAATTATTTATTAAAGGCAAAACTTTTTCTCTGGTATCTCTGTAATTGTTATCTTTTATTAAATTAAATACATAATTATAAAAAGTTATAAAAATTTCTTTTTGTGGCTGTAACTCAATTAATTTTTGATTTCTTGAATTCTTTATTCCAATCTTTTCTTTTTGTAACAATTTAATTCTTTTAAAAATAAGATCTGAGGATTCGTTACTGTTTAGAATAGTTAATAAATCTTCTCTATCTCTTCCTTTAAACATATATTTTTTATTATCAAAAAAGGGCATTGCTTCTCTAAACAAAATAAATTTTTTCAAATTAGGAAAATCTTTTTCAATATCATTTTTATTTTCAAAGATATTTCTTATACGATAAGCTCTCCCTAAAAACTCTCTCGTAATATAGCTCCTTTGAATGATATCTTCTTTTCCTTCAGCTTTTCCATATATCTTTCTATATAAATTATGAGGAGCGATACCAAACTCTTCAATTTTTTTCTTCAAAAGTTCTCCTATTTCCCACATTATAAATAATGCTTCTGTTCCATTAATATTACCCTTAGACTCTTTATAAGAATTATAAAGAGGTGAAATCTGTTTTATAAGTTTTTGTAAATTTATTTGTTCCATGATGATAAATCTTTTTCAACAAAATCCCTTAATAAATCCTCAAAAAGATAAATTGATTCAACTAAACTCTCAAACATTTTTATATTATATTCTGGTTGTCCTGTTTTTGAATAAAACCTATCTTTATAATGAACCGTGATTTCCCCAGCTAAATAAGTTATTAACCTTTGAGTTATCTTCGGCCTTCCACCACGAAAATGCCCAACTCTTTTTTCAAATTCAGGATGTTTTTTAAAAATCTCAATAGTATCACCAATTAAACGAGATTTAATTTGTTTTTCTGTGTTTATATCAACATTGGGTTCTAGATCAGAAATTTTGATATTAAAACCACTTTTTCTTCTCTTTTTTCCCTCTGGTTCTTTATCATCAAAAAGACTATCACTTTCTTTGGCTAAGTTTTTATTTCCACCAAGTTGATCATCAGGATTATCTCCTTCAAGAAAATCAGAGCCTCCTCCTCCCTCACCGCCAAGCTCACCAGACCCAGGGAGTGGAGCAGAAATTCCTATACCACTACCAATAGCACCTTTTTCTAGAATAAGTTCTTTTCCAGAAATAATGTCGGTTCTAAAATTCATAGAATCTATCCGAGCGATTTTTGATAAAGCTTTGCTTAAAATATCTTCTAACTGTTGATAATGCTTTTCTTGAGTACTTTCATTATCTTCTTTAATTAAATCTAAAATATCTGATTCTTTTGATATTAACCAATTAAATATAATATTCATCTTATCTTTGTATTGGGGGCTAAAACCATTTATTCTTGATATATCAGGTTCTATGGATTTCCCCAAATCTATATATCCAGTTATATTAGGATGATTCCAAATATCACTTTTATTTTTTGACTTAAAAGCTTTAATATCTTTTATTTCAGCAATTCTTCTCCCTTTAACAATAAAAATAGGTCTTTTATTAACATCTTTTCCTTCGGTTACTTTTATAAACAAGTGAATTGGTTTATCAATACAAAGAAGTGAATTAAATGAATTTTCCAAATATTCATTTATCTCTCTTCCCTCATGCAAAGAATAATCGAAAGGTTTACAGATAGACTCATTCCCATTTGAAATTAATTTAATTTCTAAATTAGTTCTATTTAGTAACAATTCAAAATGCTTTTCTATTTCAACTTGGATCTCTTTAATGTCTATATCTTTCCAATCACTTTTACCAAACATTTTTAATACTACCTTAGTCCCAGTATCATATTCAAAATTACTATTTATAATAGGATCAGAAAAAAGAAAATCTTTTTGATCATCAACTAAAAAATGATCCTTTAAAATATTTATTTCAAAAATCTTTCCTTTTTCAAACCTAGAAACAACTTTTAATTCACTACAACAAGCAATAAAAGAACACATTCCATAACCAAATTGCCCATTCGTCCATGGCTGTGCTTTTTTATCAGAATTACCTATGTTTTGGACTATCTTTTCAATGTTAAACATACCTTTACAATTATCGGAAATGCTGACAACCCCATCTTTATTATTTTTTCCATCTATCTCTAAAATAATTTTAATCGGTCTTATATAACCATTGTTAGAAGAATCAAAGTATTCTTCAGCACTATCTATTGAGTTATCAATGAATTCAAGAATTACACGATTAGTATCATTATATAATGTTGATATAGACTGAATAATTCTAGGAGATATTTTTCCTTGTATAGACATAATATTATAATTTAAAATTAATTTTTTCTTTAGGGTAATGAAATTTCGACTTAGAATCTTTTACCGCCTTATCAATTGTTAAAAATATTTTATTTATATCTTCTTCGTTATAATCATAAGCACTACGATTAGAACAATTAGAAAGAACCTGCAATCTTTTTAAAACATCCATTGTTCTAGAAGTTGCTAACCTTTTAAATTTTTCTCTTTTATGTAATTTATTCATAATATTTAATAAAAAGTAAATAATTAACTCATGTATCAATAATATTCTTTATTTATATAAAAGTCAAGTGTTTATATAAATACACTTACACAAACTAAGCAATATCAAAATAAACCGTTCTATATAAAAAATCTAACAGCTATAAGTTCATAGCCGTTAGATTTTTTTGTTTATTTTAAAAAACTTTAATTATAAAACTTTTATATATAAATCCAATGTTTCTTCCGGTGTTGTTCCTCCATAAATATCTTGCTTTTCTAATTCTTTAACCCACTCTAAATATTCTTGTTCACTACCTCCTCTGGCTAAAAACTCACCATATTCTTCACTATTTGTAATTAAAGTAAATTCAAACCCCTTATTCTGATAATAATAAATACCCCCTACTATCAAAACCACTACCAAAATACCAACCAAATATTTTTTGTATTTTTTTAAATTTATATTATTCATAATTAAATTATATTACCCTATTACAGCGCTCCAAGCGCTACTATTAATTGCAGCGCTTGGAGCGCTGCAATATTCTGTTAAATTTGTTCTGCTGCTAAGTTTTCTGCTGGAATAATATCTTTTTCTATATCTCTGTCAGTACTAAAATAGACTAAAACCCCTAAAGAAACGACTAAAATCAACACAAAACCACTTATAAACTTAAAAGATGTCTTATTCATCCCGTTAGAGATAATTTACTTTTAATAAATTACCTATTATTTAAATTATTAATTTCTCATTCCCGTTTTGTCTATTTTTATCAAATCTCTAACGGGATTCATAGCTATATTATACCCTTAAATATCCCCCAAAAACCTTGATAACTTGTGGATAACTAAAGATTAGTCGCGCTCCGAGCGCGACTAATTTAGGGTAGATAGGAGGTCTTTTAATTCTTGAGAATTAGGATTTACTTCTATCCCCTTTTCTAATATAGAAATAGCTTTTTCTGTATCGTTTAAGAATTCTTTATAAAACTCTACAATTTTAATATATGTTTGTATTTGATGAGTGTTTAATTCTATAGCTTTAATATAATTTTCCTCTGCTTTTATATTATTACTTAAATAATATGCATTTAAATCACCTAAATTACTCCAAGCAAGGAATCTATCTGGTTCTAAGTACTTTGCATACTCCCAAGCTAATTCAACCCCCTCATAGTCCTCTATTATTTTCCTCTGCAATCCTAAAGAGATCCAATCGTCATAAGAACCTGGTTTATCTTTTATATCCTGCACTACTGTATTTATTCTATCAATCATGATTTGCCTAGCTTCTTCGGGAAAGTTCTCTAAAAACTCTATTTCTCTATCTAGGTTAGGCATTATAAGAACATTTGTGTTTTGAATATTGTCATCTTTAATCTCCTTAATTATCAAATTATCATTTCCTGCAGTATTTAAATCATCAGATAAATTTACTACCTGACCAGTTGTTGTTGCTACTATACCATCATCTTTAATAGATAAATCTTGATAAACATAAAAAACCAAAATTACTAATAATACACCTGTAATTAAACCTATTTGTAAATTTTTATTTTGCATAATACTATTAATTTTATTAAAAATATTGGATTAAATCAAGAGAAACTAAAAACAAAATGAGAGTTAATTACTCCAGCCTGCCTGCCGGCAAAGGCAGGTTAACTGGAATAGTTGACTCTCATTTTGTTTTTAAATTTATATTATTCATAATTAAATTATATTACCCTATTACAGCGCTCCAAGCGCTGTAAATATTATCTGAATTTTAGTAACAGCGCTCCAAGCGCTACTATTAAATAAGTGAATTTTGACAATGAAAAAAGCCAGAACCCCCGAAGGAATAATGACTCTTTTCATAGTACCTAAATATTGGCAAGCCAAGATTCAAGTACTTTCTATATAATAGCAAAGTGAATAAAAAAGTCAAGAGTTTTTAAACAAATTGTGGATAAATTGTTTGCTGTCAGAAGAAGTCTGACTTCGTTAACGATGGGCTGCTGGATTATTAAGAAGACCGACTTCAGTAATAGCAAAACAAAAGAAAATAGCTAAAGGTTACTGGTATACACGCTAAGAGGTCGGACTTCCTTTCCTTATTCAACATAATAGTAGCGCTTGGAGCGCTATTATTAAGCTATAAAATACTTCAACGAATCAACGACTTGAGCCCATTGAAAATCCTTGGACATCCGATATCCAAGGATTTTGATAACATAATAAAAAACACCCACTGGATGTGGGTGTTTTTTATTATTGTTTTGCTTAGTTCTATTTTATTTCGCCTTGTTTCTATTTTCACTTTAAAAGATCCGATAAAAATTTTGACAGAAACTTAATAAGATTTAACAAAACCTATCTATTTCAACTGTTATTGGTTAACAGTTTCTGAGTCCATACCATCTGCTGGCAAACCGTAAATCTTATATCCGTTTGTCCAGTCATAATGAGTAGTTGTTACGGAAGTAGTTGTTGCATATGGTGACCAAATGAAAGCATCATTTGTATCACTATCTACTGTATCAGCTAATTCCATTAATCTTGCACTGTTTACAGCGTATGCTGAATCTCCAGCGATGTAAGATTTAACCCAGTTATTAGCGTCTGTTCCTGTTCCAGAAACGATGCTGGTTGTTCCTACTACTTTAAAGTAATAAGTTTGACCTGCTGGGATTTGTAGAGCTGAACTCAATAATAATTCATTATCAACTCCTGCTGTTGTTCCTAATGGTTGTGGAACTGTTGCTACTACTTGTCCACTTGTGTAAGCAGTACCATCTGCTGATTGATCAACTGTTGTTGAAAATGCTGAATCAGTGTAAGCATACACTTTTACATTTGTAACTGTAGTTGAACCTGTTGTAGCATTATCTGATGATGTTGCTAAGTTAAGTGTGAACTTGTAAATACCAACCCCTTCACTTACTCCATCTTTATCTTTAGCTGTTACGCTAAATCTGTAAAGATCAGTAGTTCCAGGTGTTAATGATCCTGAGATATCAATCTTAGCCATTTCAGGGTAAGCCCTAAATACTCTTACTCCATCAAATGTTGAATCTGTTGAAGCAGAAGTTCTGCTAATAGTTGTACCTGATTGATCACCTACACCTTGTGTTCCTGTAGGGTCATCATCATCGTAATTAACGATCAATAATGCTCCTTGAGTTCCAACCTTAGATGTACCAATTTCTGCTAAATCACCTTTAAGTGTTAGAATCTTAGTTCCGTCTTTAGGAATTATGAAACTTCCTGACAAAGTTGATGTTGCATTATTGTTTGTACCTGTGAAGATAGTTTCACCAACTTTTGTTGCTCCATCCCACAAAGTTACTTTAACTAAATCTGAAGGTGTACTTGAAGCATCTGTTAGTTGAAGAGCTAATTTCTTCAATGCAATTGATTCATTTGTTCCTGTGAATTTCAATGAACCTAGAGTTACATCTGTAGTACCAGCCGCTGCAATTGTGTAAGCACCTGATTGTTCAGTAACTGTAAGTGTTCCTTTTTCAGTAGATGACATCAATTGACCATCTCCAGTCACATTAGCTGCTGCAATTGTGATAGTTGTTCCAGAGTCAAGACCTGTTCCTGATTGTTCTGCTGACATCTTCCACAAGTAAGTTTGAGCAACTGCTGAAGCTGAAAGGTTACATTTTAAAGCAATAGTCTTTAATGTTCCTTTTGGAATTGTCACTCCACCACTATCTAATGTGAATGTTTGAGATGTTGCTTCATCTGCTGCAATATCTTTCTTATTTGAACCAGTGTTCAAAGCAGTATCCCCATCAAATAATTGACATCCTGTTTGATATTCTGATTCAGCACTAGCTGTGTTATATAACACAAGTGATGTAAATCTAACATCTTCACCTGATGCTGTTGCATCAAATTGGAAATTAGCAAATACAAAGCTTTGTGCTCCAGCTACAATGTTTTGTGCTACCGGGCTTGCAGATGTACTAATTACAGCTGAACCAGCTTTCATTGTCATTGTATTTGAAGTAACAGCTGATGTTGGTGCAGGAACAATAGCATTTCCTGTTGTTTGTCCTGTAACTGTTGTCCAGTTATCATCAGGATCAGTTTCAAATACAAGTGTTTGATCATTAACGAACGCACTCGCTAATTGACCTTTCAATGTATAAGTTCCTGTTCCAATTGGGAATGTTACTGTATCTGAGAATGTAACAGTTGCAGTTAATGCAGCTCCTGTAGCATCTACTGGACCAGCAACTACTGAACCATTAGCGTCTATCAAAGTAACATTATCAATATCTGTTCCAACTCCTCCTGTTGCTCCAGCGATAGTTCCTGTAAATACAAGACTAGCTACTGAAACGGCTTCTCCTTTAACTTCTACATCAAATCCTCCAAGAACTTGATTAGCTACAACCTCAGCAACATTTTGTGATTCTACTGAAGTCGCTTTAGAAACTGTTAGAGTTCCGTCTGAAACTGTTACATGACAGTTATCATACCACGGTGTTGTTGCAAGAAAATCTGAGCCAGTTGTAGCTGCAGTTCCACTTCCTGCTGGTGGTGTAATTCCGTATGCGTAAGTTTCTCCTGTTACATATAAATCAGTTGATTTATAAATATCAAATACGATATTTCTTCCAGATCCTCCTACGATATCACCTTTGATTGAAATTTCTTTTGAAAGACCTTTGTCAATCACAATTCCACTTCCAAAGTCAGCTGTGTAATATTTTCCATCAGCTGAAACTGTAATATCATAAGCTGTTCCGTCAACATAAGTTTTTAGATTTTCTAAATCTGCTGCTGAAGCTGAACCTGATTGATTCCATCTCAAAGAATGAATTCTAACCTTTTCTGCTGAACCAGCTGTTATCTTAACTGAAGCGAAAGTATAATCTGATACTCCAACTTCTTTTGTAGCAGCTGTATTTGGATCATTTATTCCTCTTGCAACTGAAACTGTTCCAATTGTTAGAGAAGAGTTCATTGTATGACTTGTTCCTACAATTGGAAGAGCTCCGTTAACTGTAGCTGAAGTATTTACTCCTACTACTGTCAATGAACCAACTTGCCCTGTGTAATCAGCCATCAATGTTTTAGTAGTCATGTTAGCTGCGATTGTAATTGTCTTTGAAGTTCCCGCATTAACTGTGAAGGCTTCTCCAACAGTTGCTTGATGTAATGAGTTCAAAGTTTTTGCAATCCCAAGTTGTGTTCCATCTTCGTCCAAAAGAACGATTCCTGCGAACGCAGCGTCTTGTGACAAACCTGTTCTCTCTACTAAAATAGAGTCAACTACAACAGCTCCATCAGCGCTAGCTGTAAGTACTACTTTTGTGAAAGGTACTCTTGCTGCACCTCCAGCAGCTAAATTAGCTGTAGGTTGTGCTCCTGCTGAAACAGTTAATCCTGTTCCTGTAGGTACTACAACTGGTGTTGTTGGGTCAATTGGAGTTACTGGTACAACTGGAGCTGTCATTGTGTTCAATTTAGCTCTTGTTGAAGGACCAACATATCCTGTTCCTGCTGTTAATCCAACTGGTGTCAAAATTTCAGAAGCGTATTTGTTCTGGAATTTAATTACAGCTGTTTTAGTCAAAGAACCAAAATATTCTGTCTCCAATCCTGCTGAACCTACTCCTGTTACTGCAACCTGAGTGTCTGCACTCATGTTAAGAACTTTTTGAAGATTCAAAACGTCTGCCCCACTATCTCCTTGTGAAAGGTTTGTTGTGAAGCTATAAGATACTCCTGATACAGTACCTCCTCCGATTGTTGTTAATTGAGCTTGCAAAGATGTAATCATTGCTAGCAAAGAATTTATTTGTGCTGTAAGTTCTTCTACTGTTTGAGCTTGAGCTGGAGCAACTGCACCACCAAACACAAGAGTAAGAGCCATAGCACTACCTGCGAAAACTGAGATAACTTTCATTACCGCAGTGTCCTTAAGTTTAAATATACTCATAATGTATTTTTAAAAATTTCTTAAAATAAATTAATTGATAAAAAAATAATAATGTTTTTTAAGAAATCATAATGCATAAAATAAAAAAATTTTATGCGGCTAATAAACAAATTAATAATTTCGTTTGTTAATTTTAACGTAGACTTCTTTAAAAATTATTTTTTCAAAAGAAGTACGACCTCAGTAATAATTAAACAATATTTTAATAATTAAAAATCACTGGTATACAAGTTAAGAGGTCGGACTTCGACCACCTGCTTTAAAAATAATTTTTAAAGAAGTCTACTACACCGACTAGATTTACGACCAAATATAGAACGGTGCATTCATTTGTTTTTTGAGTTCTTTATAAATTGAATTATAAAACCTAACTTCTTTTTCTTTATCTAAAGAAATTAAATTTTATAATTCAACTATTTTTCAAAGTACAAAAACTTTAACAAAATAATCTCTTCGTTTTTTGACGAAGAATTTGTTGATAAAATTATATCTCGTATAGCTCTTCTTGCAAAGAAACTTTGTGGATAACTTGTGTAAATACACCGAAATATAACTCTATTATTTTATAATAACAGGGCTATAAATGCAAGGAAATAAAGGTTTAAATTGTAATTTAATATTAAAAATTAAAAATACCTTATTTATTTTTATAAAAAACAAGTCTTTTTTAATTAAAACTTTAATTTCAAACAAAAGGAAGCTCTATAAAAAATATTAATAACAAAAAATCACCCATTTTTAGTATTTTATTTTTATTTTAAAAAATAACGGCTCCACCTCCTTTCTCCTTCTTTTACTAATAAATTGTCTTTCATCATTCGTTGCAATTCTCTTTGAATAGTTTTTTCACTACAATCTGTGATTATTTTTGCAATGTCCTTTATAGTTAGTTTTTGTCCTTTAGACAGTGTTTTTATTATATTATCTCTACGCAAGTTCTTCTTTTCATTATTAGAAGCTATGTCCTTTTTAACCATCTTTGGTTCTAAAGGACTTTGTCCTTTATCTTTATCTATGTCCTTTATAGTTCCTAATATGGTTTGTATCTCTTTAGAACGAAAAGCTTTGTCTTTTAGTTTAAAGTACTCCCCATCTAGGTAAGGAGAAAGTTGTTTATTAATCGTAGTAGTATTATTTTCTATAATAGATAATAATAAATTAAACTCTCTTTCAAAAATACTAAAATTTTCTTCTGATAATAATTTTGTTAAAACAGCTAATTCCAACAAAGACATAGTTTTAAAAAACCGAAAAGATATATTTAAAAATATCTCAGATTTATCTGAACTTAAGCAGTTATTTAATTTTGTAACATCAGAAAAAAGCACAAGCCCTTCCTGTCTTATATCCCAACGAAGAGGTTCTTTTTTATCTAAGGGATCAGTGATTAAATATAAAGCAGAAACTATCTTCTCTACCTTCTTTGCTAAAAAAGTTAAATATAAATCATCACTATATCTTTTGTTTATATTTTCTAAAGAATTCATAATCATGTCTTTTATATTTCTATTATATGTCTTTTATTAATAAACGCAAATAATTTGTGTCTTTTACATTGTCTTTTTATAAAAGACAATTAGGACATTAAAACAAACGAGTATGAAAAACAAACCGGTAAGGACTTCATTTTATTTGTTTTATGTTTTTAATGTTCTTATATTCTTATGTTATAATTAAAGGAACTTATTAATAAATTTATAAATTAAAATGGGAAAGAAAACAAAAAAGAAAAAACAATTAAGTATTGATACAGAAAATCAAGAAAGTTTTTTAGAGAGACTCAAAGACGAAACACTACAAGGAGTATTAATTATAATTTCTAGCGTAATTGCAATTTTTTTAGTCTTGGCCGCATTAGGCTATGGTGGAATAGCAGGCGAAAAAACTTATTTAATATTTAGCTTACTTTTTGGGGTTGGTTATTTTTTCCTCCCTTTTATTTTATTTCTACTTACCTACTCAGTTATTAAAGAAGTAAAATTAAAATTTGTTTCATTAAAAACCACTAGCTCTTTATTATTTTTTCTATCAAGTTTAAGTTTGATAGAATTATTTTCTCCAACCAGCGGAGGGCTAGTAGGTAAATTAATTTTACCTCCCTTATTAAAACTTTTTGATATTTATGTTACCTTAATTATTTTAAGCGCGTTATTGGTAATCTCTTTATTAATAATTTTTGAAACAGCTCTTAAACTAAACAAACTTCTTTTCTGGAGAAACCTTAATAAGGATATAGAGGATTTCCAAGAAGACGAGTCTGTTAAGATTTCTACTATTGAAGAGGAGGATGAGGAAAAAGAAGTAGAAGAAAATACCACAAAAACAAATAATCAAAATCCAATTAAAAAAACTTCTAAAAAAGACGAGGAAGAATTAGAGGATAATATGCTCTTTGGAGGAAACTTCATTTCTCAAAAAGCTTTAGAATATTTTGGTAGAAAAAATCTACTCCCCCCTACCTCTCTATTAAATAAAGACAAAGGAAGACCGGAAGTCGGAGATATTAAAGCTAATTCAAATATTATTAAAAGAACTTTAAAAAACTTTGGAATCAATGTTGAGATGGACGAAATTTCTATAGGACCATCAGTAACAAGATACGCCCTTAAACCAGCAGAAGGAATAAAGCTAGCAAAAATAGTTGGTCTACAAAATGATTTATCATTAGCCTTAGCTGCCCACCCACTTAGAATTGAAGCTCCTATACCAGGAAAGTCTTTGGTAGGAATTGAAATTCCAAATACTACAAAAACCTTAGTAGGATTAGCTTCTCTTCTTAATCAAAAAGAATTTAAGAACAGTGATAAATTATTAACAATTGCTTTAGGAAAAGATATTTCAGGAAAAGCTCACTTCATAAACCTAGCTAAAGCTCCTCATATGTTAATCGCTGGAGCAACTGGAGCTGGAAAATCTGTAACTATCCATACATTAATTACTTCTTTATTATATAAAACTACTCCTGATAATCTAAAATTCATAATGATTGACCCTAAAAGAGTAGAATTAACTCAATATAAAACTATCCCCCACCTACTAACTCCTGTAATTACTGATGCTAAAAAAGCAATTCTAGCACTTAAATGGGCAGTAAAAGAAATGGATAGGCGTTATGATATTTTAGAATCACACTCTGTAAGAGATATTCAGTCTTATCATAAAAATATTGTTGCACCTGCATATGAAAAGGCCTCTAAGAAAAAACAAGGCATTGAGGATGAATTACCTGATGCAATGCCTTATATTGTCATTGTAATTGATGAATTAGCAGATATTATGCAGTCTTATCCAAGAGAGTTAGAAGCTGTGGTTGTAAGATTAGCTCAGATGAGCCGTGCGATTGGAATCCACTTAGTCTTATCTACCCAAAGACCTTCTGTAAATGTTATTACAGGTTTAATTAAAGCCAATATTCCTACCAGAGTAGCTCTACAAGTAGCTTCTCAGATAGATTCACGAACAATTTTAGATGCAGGAGGAGCTGAAAAATTGTTAGGAGCTGGAGACATGCTTTATTTATCAGGAGACATGTCTAAGCCAACAAGAATTCAATCTGCTTTTATCTCTGAACCAGAACTAAAAGCGGTAACATCATTCCTTTCTGATGCTTATAAAAATGAAATCCCTTATGAAATAGATATTAGTTCAGCAGAAAAAGATAAAAATGTTTTATTTGAATCTCTAGATTCTGGGAGTGAAGATTCTGATGAATTATATGAAGATGCAAAAGAAACAGTAATGCAAGCCGGAAAAGCTTCTACATCATATCTACAAAGAAAATTAAAGGTGGGTTATGCTAGAGCAGCCCGTATAATAGATGAGCTAGAAGACAATGGTATTGTTGGGCCAGCAGAAGGGTCAAAACCTCGTGAAGTCTTATTAAAAAGTGATTCTGAAGAATCCTCAGAGGATACAGCTACAGCTGGAGTAGATAGGAACAATTCGGTAGAATCAGGATATTTAACTGAAGAAAAAGAAAATGAAAACTTAAATACATCCGAGAGAAATATTTAGAACCAAATTGATATGAATAAAAATAATCAAAACAAAATAGGAATTTATTTTTTTATAATTATTTTACTTATAACTGTTGTATATACTTATTATCAAACAAGAAGTTTTATTAAAGGCCCTGTCCTAGAAATAGAAGCTCCTTTGAATGGTTCTTTATTAACAACGAATTCAATTACAATTAAAGGTTATACTGAAAACATTTCATATATTAGTATTAATAACAGACAAACCTTTGTTGATGAAAACGGGTATTTAAACGAAAGATTACTTTTATCTCCAGGATATAATATAATAAAGGTATCTGCTAAAGATAAATACCAAAGAGAGATTGAAAAGAAACTAGAATTAATTTATTTAAAAACATAATAAAACAAAAAAAATGCCTAAAAAGAAAGAAGCTACAAAAAAAGCTATTAATAAAACAAAAAAAATATCTAATTCCGAAAAAACAGAGAAGAAAAATTCAGGAGTTAAAGACACGTTAGCTCAAATCCGAACAAAGTTTGGAGAAGATTCTATTATACGCTTAGGAGAAACACCTAAAGTTGATATAGCTGCTATATCAACAGGTTCAATCGGACTAGACGAAGCATTAGGTATTGGAGGAATCCCAAGAGGAAGAATAATAGAAATTTTTGGACCAGAGTCATCTGGGAAAACAACATTATCTCTTCACATAATTGCCCAAGCACAAAAATCAGGAGGAATATGTGCCTTTATTGATGCCGAACACGCAATTGATCCAGTCTATGCAAAAAACCTAGGTGTTAAAATTGATGATTTGTTAGTATCACAACCTAATACAGGAGAACAATCTTTAGAAATCACAGAATCTTTAGTTCGTTCAGGAAAAGTAGATGTAATAGTTATTGACTCTGTAGCCGCATTAACCCCTCAGGCAGAAATTGAAGGAGATATGGGAGCTCATCATGTTGGACGACAAGCACGACTAATGTCTCAAGCCTTAAGAAAACTTACAGCCATTGTAGCTAAAAGCAAAACTACAGTTATTTTTATTAACCAAATACGAATGAAAATTGGAGTAATGTTTGGTAATCCTGAAACTACTCCTGGAGGAAAAGCTTTGAAATTTTACACCTCAATTAGGTTAGATATTAGAAGAATTGCTCAGATTAAAAAAGGAACTGATGTTGTTGGTGGACGAGTAAGAGTTAAGGTAGTAAAAAATAAAGTGGCTCCCCCATTCAAAATGGCCGAGTTTGATTTAATTTACAATGAAGGAATCTCTAGAGAAGGAGAAATAATTGCTATGGGAGAATTATACGGAGTAATATCAAAAGCAGGATCGTCTTATTCCTATGGTGATATGAAATTGGGTCGTGGTTATGATGCTACTCGCCAATTCTTAAAAGCTGATAAAAAACTAACAGGCGAAATCTTAAAAAAAATTAGAGAGGAGATAAAAAAATAAAAAAGTTTAACTTTTTTATTTTTTTAAGATTTAAATTTAAGAAAATTCCATCGGCTCACTTTAATGAGCCGATGGAATTTTAAACTTTAAAACCTATAAGTTTTATTTATAACACTAGAAATGCAAAAAATAGTCCAATCGATTGGACTATATAAATCAAAAAGCTTCTCTCAATAACTATATTAAAGCTTATTTTCTAAAAAAGGTTAAAACAACTGACTAAAAGCAAAGCAAAAAATACCCTCAACACCTTAAAGGTGCTGAGGGTATTTTTTGTTTTTAACTAGAAGTAAAAGGTAAAAGGGCTAAAAACCTAGCTCTTTTAATAGCTATAGCTAATTGCCTTTGATGCTTAGCACAAAGACCTGTTCTCTTTTTAGATAAAATTCTTCCATGAGGATTGATAAACTTTTTCAAAGCCTCTAGATCCTTATAGTCTATCTGTTCTATATTGTTTTGTGAGAAAAAACATTGTTGTTTATTCATAATTTTAATTAGTTAAAAGTTTATAATTTCAAGTGAGGATTTATGAAAATGAATTTTCATATAATCCGAGTGTAGGAATTATATGCAGTGCATATAAAGTTAAAAGTTTATAAAGTTTTTATTTTAGTTAAGAGTTATAAAAATTTGCTCTGCAAATTTTTTCACTTTTAACTTTATAGACTTTAAGAACTTTCAACTAGTTCTAATTTCCTAAAAGAAATTAGAACGGTATATCTTCAGGATTTATTTCTTCAGCAGGATAGTCAATTCCTTCTGGTTTTGGAGCTTCATCACCTTTGTTAACAGGTTCTGATTGAGCTGAAGAAGAAGGAGCTCCCCCATCTTTTCGTGGACCAAACTGTACCCTGTCAGCAACAATCTCTGTTCTATATTTTTTAACTCCATCTGCTTCCCAACTCTGAGTTTGTAATCTTCCTTCTATTAATACACTAGAACCTTTTTTAAGATATTGGGCAGATGTCTCTGCTTGTCTCCCAAAAACTACGATATTATGGAACTCTACTGACTCTTGCTTGTTTCCCTCTTTATCTTTCCAAACTCTATTTGTAGCTACACCCATATTAACAACCTGCCCTCCTGAAGGCAAAGCTTTTAATTCTGGGTCTCTAGTTAAATTCCCTATTATTATTGCTTTGTTTAGATACATAACATTAGTTGAAAGTCTATAAAGTTGAAAGTCGAAAGTCTTTTTCATAAAAATCGCTTTGTGATTTTTACTCCTGCCTGCCGGCAGGCAGGTTACAGACTTTATGGACTTTATGAACTTTTGACTTACTTATTATTTAATAATTAAATTATCAATTGTTTCATCTAATTCTTCCTTACTCTTCTCTTTCTCTGCGTCGTTAACATCTTCTACTTTTTTTATATCAGTTTCAGAAGAATCTTCTTTTTTTATTATTTCTACTGGTTTAATTTGTTTTTCTTCTATAATCTCATCTTTCTTTGTAAAAGAAGGTTTTTTGTTATCGGAGATTAGAGCACTTTCCTTAAGAGCTTTAATTAAAAGATATCTCAAAATATTTTCATATTTATCTAATTCTGCTTTAATTTTTACCAACTTATCTACTTCTACTTCAAATTTTATCCAAGCAAAATAAGCTTTCTCAAAAATCTGTTTTTCTGTGTTAAATATCTTTGAAACAGGATAAGCTAAATCAATAAGCTTTGGCTCATCACCTGATAAAAAAGTAGCTCCTTCTTTTTCTAAAATAAGTTTAATATTAGCTACCTCTGTTAAAACTTCTTCATCAGAAACATTAGGAATTACCAAATACCCAATTTCATAAATTACTTTTTCAGACATAATTATTTCTTGAGTAGTTAGTCCACCCGTAGGTAGATTTGGAAAAAATGTATATTTTTACTACTCCTCCTTAACTTCTATTAATACATCAAAAATCTTTAAAAGATTGATTTCTAATTACTGTTAGATTATCATAGCTAATTCTTTATTGCAAACATTAAAAAATACAGTTTTTTAAATGATAAAATCAAGATATTTTAGAAAATAATTTATAAGTATTTTCTATAAGAACCTCTTTCATTTCTTCTAAGTTTATGTTTTTTAATTCAGAAATTCTTTTTACTACTTCTTTTACATAAATTGGTTCATTTCTTTGACCTCTATAAGGAACAGGAGCTACAAAAGGAGCATCTGTTTCAGGCAAAACCCTATCAATAGGAATAAACTTAAGAACTTCATCATAAGCATCAGTAAAAGTTAAAACTCCTCCAAAAGAAAAATAAAAACCTAATTCTAGATATTGTTTAGCTTCACTTATTCCTCCTGAAAAAAAATGTATCACTCCTCTTAATTTATCTCCAAACTCTTGTTTTTTAATTTCTAAAATTTCAATTACTTCTTTATGAGCATCACGACAATGAACCACAATAGGTAAGTCATTTTTTACAGCAAAATCAATTTGTTTTTTAAAATCCTCCTTTTGTTTTTGAGATTCAGTTTCAAAGCTTGTCTGCCGACAGGCGTGGTCTCCTTTTATTCTAAAAAAGTCTAAACCACATTCCCCTACTCCTACTACTTTTTTATTTTTCACCAGTTCTACAAAATCCTCTTCTTTAAATTCTTCTTTAGCATCTATTGGATGACAACCAACAGTAGCGTAAATATTTTCATATTGATTAGCAAAGTCAACTGCTTCAAAAGAAGTTTCTTTATTTACCCCAATAGTAATTACACCAACGTGCTCCTCTTGAAGTTTTTTTATTAATTCTTCTCTATCCTCATTATAATCTCCCATATCTAAATGAGCATGAGTATCTATATATTCGTACATATTTTTTTATTTTCTTAAAAACAAAGGTTCGTCAGGAGACTTATTTGCTTTAATTAATTCTTGAATTTTTTGAGCAGTTTCTGGGATAATAAATTCAAGCAACTTACTAATATCGTAAAGCCTTTCCACTGAATAAGTTATAGCTTTTTTAGCTAACTCTGGATTTGTTTTTATTACTTTAAAAGGTTCTTTATCTTGAATCCAAAAATCAGCATGGGAAATAGCATCTCTTATATATTCCATATAATTATTAATTTTAAAATTATCCATAAGTTCTTTTGCATTATCTGAAAATTTAAAAGACTTAATCTTTATAGGTTCATCAAGATAAGTTTCAGCCATTTTCATAGTTCTACTAACTAAATTACCTAATCCGTTAGCTAAATCAGCGTTATAAACTTCCTTGAATTTTTCCGTAGTCATATCAGAATCTTCATACATACTCAAATGACTTGCTACATAATATCGCAAAGAATCAGTTCCGTATTCATCAATAATATCTGAAGGGTTAATAACATTTCCAATACTCTTACTCATTTTCTGCCCACCTGAGTTTATAAATCCAAAAATGTGAATTTGTTTTGAAGGCTCTAAACCAGCAGACATCAACATCGCCTGCCACATAGCTGACTGAAATCTTAAATTATCTTTTCCTGCTACCTGAAAAACTGGCCACCATTTTTCAAACTCTTCTAAATTATCAGGCCAACCAATAGTGGAAATATAATTTACTAAAGCATCAAACCAAACATACATTACATGCTTATCATCTTCTGGAACGGCTATCCCCCAAGGCATTTTTTCTTTTAACCTAGAAATACTAAAATCTTGCAATCCCCTTTCTACAAATTTATAAATTTCATTTTGACGAAAACCAGGAATAATAAAATCAGGATTATTTTTATATAAATCTAAAAGTTTTTCCTGATAATTTGAAAATTTAAAAAAATAATTCTCTTCTTCTCTTTCTTCTATCTTTTTTCCTGGATGCAGAGGACATTCTCCGTTCACTAATTCAGAATCTGTTTTTTCTGCTTCACAACCAACACAATACTTAGTTTTATAATTCTTTTTATAAATATCTCCATTAACTTCACATCTTTTCCAAAACTCTTGAGCTGATTTTTGATGATGCTCATCAGTGGTTCTAACCCAATTAGTATAATCTATATCCATCTCCTGAACCTGCTCTTTAAACTTAATTATTTGTTTATCAACAAATTCCTGAACTTCCAAACCTTGTTCCTTTGCTGTGTTTAATATTTTTTGTCCATGCTCGTCTGTTCCTATATTTAAAACAATATCAAATCCCATCGCTTTTTTATAGCGAGCTAAAATATCTGCTCTAATAAATTCAGCTGCATGCCCAATATGTAAGTCAGCATTAACATAGGCTAAAGTAGTTGTAATATAAAATCTTTCTTTCATTATAGCTATTCTTAATATTTACTAATTAATGGATTATGATTCTTCCGCTAATTGTCTTTTTTTATTTTTTTCAATATCATTAACAAACTCCATCAAAATAGCTGCAATAGGAACAGCGATTAAAAGACCTAGGAAACCTGCCAATTTAGCCCCAACCATTAAAGCAATAATCACCATTAAAGGAGGTACTCCCACAACCTTTTTAACTACTAAAGGATAAATTAAATGATTCTCAAATTGTTGAATAATTACAAAGAAACCTAATACCATTAATCCCATAGTGGTTCCCCCATCAGCAAAAGCAATTAAAATTGCAGGGATAGCGGCTAAAATAGGTCCAAATAAAGGAATTAGTTCTGCAAAAGCAGATAATAGGGCTAATAACAAAGCATATTTAATTCCTAATACCATCAAACCTAAATATACAAAAACTCCAATCAATAGGGCTAATAATAATTGCCCTTGCATCCATAAACCAATCTTTAGTTGAGATCTCCTCCAAAGATCAATTATATAACTTTCATGTTTCAAAGGAGTAATAATTTTCAAAAAATTAATAATTCCAAGTTCTTGCACAGCAAAATAAAATGAAAAAACAAGAATTAAAATAAAAGAGAATAAACCACCAAAAACTTGGTTAATAGTTTGCCAAAAACTACTAAAAGTATTTGTTATAATTTCTCTTAAACCTACCACAACTTCCGATACAGAAAAGCCTGAAGATATCCCTTCTAAAGCTGTCGGGGACAAAAATCCACTGTGAGAAATAGGGTTCCATGATTCTATTGCATTTATATAAGCTGGCAACATTCCAATAAATGAAAAGGTTTCATCTAATACAACGGGCATAAATATAACAAAGATTCCTATACAAAAAGAAAAGAAGGCTATATAAATCAAAATAACCGCCAAAACTCTTGGAATTTTATACCTCATCAACCACTTAGTTATTGGTTCTATTGAAGAAGCCAAGACTACTGCTGTAATTATAATTAAAACTAAATCTCTAAAAAAATACAAAACTACAAATAACAAAATAAACAACAGAGTCTTAATTATCGTTCCTGTTCCAATATTTACTACTACATTTTTAGAATCATTATTAAACATATATTTATATTACCATATAAATATTAAAAAGTAGAACAATAAGATGTGGTTAAAATTTAAGAATTTTTTGTAAAGGTTTTTTATCTTTAATAGGCCCTATAACAGCTAAATTCAGACTTTCATTAACAAAAATTTTATTAGCCACTCTTTTTATATCCTTAGCCGTAATAGCTTTTATTTTTTTGATTTTTTCTTGAGGAGTATTAATAGGTCTGTTCAAAACTTCTTGAATTCCATAATATTCAGAGTAAGAGTCAGAGGACTCTAGCCCTAGAATTAAACTACTTATCATAGCTTCCTTCACTTTTTTTAATTCTTTTTCTGAAACCAACTCATCTTTTAATTTTTTAAATTCTCCTAAAACAACCTCTACCACCTCTTTTATTCTTTTATTATCAACTCCAGCAGATACTCCTAAATATCCATGATCAGAATAAGAATCATTTTCTGCTTTCACATAATAACAAACTCCCATTTCTTCTCTTAATTTTTTAAATAATCTAGAACTCATCCCAGCACCCAAAACCCCACACAAAACAGAAGTGATTAAATTATCCTTTTTACTAAAATCAAAAGCTCTCACTCCTAAAATTAAATGGCTTTGATCAGATTTTTTATATTCAATTTTTAATTCTGGTTTTTTTTGAATTTCTTTGACTTTTTCTTTCCCCTCTTTTTTACTATGACTAATTTTTTCAAATTTATCTTCAATATCTTTTATAACCCTTTTTTCATCTATATTACCCGCAACAATTACAGTTGTAGCTGAAGCAACATAATGTTTATTTCTATATTCTATAAAATCTTTTTGTTCTGCTTTTTTTATAAAATCTTTATCTCCTAATATAGTTCTTCCTACAGGGTTATCTTTATAAAGAAGCTCCATAAACAAATAACCAACCTTTCTCATTGGTAAATCTTCATACATATTCATTTCTTCAACAATCACTCCTTTTTCTTTTTTAATTTCTCCTTCATCAAAAATAGGACTTAAATACATATCAGAAATAATATCTATTACTTTGTACACATTCTTAGCATGAACTTTTGCATAATAACCCGTAAATTCATGCGAAGTAAAGGCGTTAGACTGAGCTCCTAATCTATCTAATTCTAAAGAAATATCACCTGCATTAGGTCTTTTAGTAGTTCCTTTAAAACACATATGTTCTAAAAAGTGAGAAATTCCATTTTCTTTTTTATCTTCATATTTTGAACCGGCTTCTACTAAAACTAAAACAGTAACTGTTTTATTATCATGCATTGGCACAGTAACTATTCTTAAACCATTTTTTAATACTTTCTTTTTATATTTCATTCCATTATTATACATTTAATTTCTAAAAATTCTATAAATTTTAACGGCTACGTTAATGTAGCCGTTAAAATCGTTATTTCAACCCTTAAAATTCAATTATTTTATTCGCTTAATTTCTCTGTTAAATAATTTTCTAATTCTTCTATTTTCACTCTTTCTTGCTCCATAGTATCCCTATCTCGCACAGTTACAGACTTATCTTCTAAAGAATCAAAGTCAAAAGTAACACAGTAAGGAGTCCCTATTTCATCTTGTCTTCTGTATCTCTTCCCGATTGATTGAGTATCGTCATACTGACATACAAATTTCTCTTGCATTTGATTAAATAATTCTTTAGTAGGATTTGTTAATTCCTCTTTTTTAGATAAAGGTAGGAAAGCAATTTTTACAGGAGCTAATTTCTTTGGAAATTTTAGAACTATACGAGTATCTCTTTGTCCATCCTCAGGATTAGGATCTCCTACTTGTTCCTCAGTATAAGCAGAGACTAAAGCAACTAACAAAGATCTTTCTACACCAAAAGTAGGCTCTAGAATATGAGGTATGAATCTTTCACCACTTTCTTGATCAAAATATTCTAATTTTTCATTACCAAACTCAGTATGTTGAGTTAAATCAAAATCTCCTCTATGAGCTAAACCAAACAACTCTTTAAAACCAAAAGGGAAATTATATTCAATATCAATCGTTTTTTTAGAATAATGAGATAATTTTTCTCTTGGATGCTCTAATCTTCTTAAATCTTCTTTTTTTGCTCCTAATTCCATAGCAAAATCTTCTTGCTGACTTAACCAGTCATCAAATATTGGTTCCCAATTATCTTGAGGCCTAATAAGATATTCAATTTCCATTTGTTCAAACTCTCTTAACCTAAATATAAAATTACTTGCTACAATTTCATTCCTAAAAGCTTTTCCTATTTGAGCAATACCAAAAGGTATTTTCTGCTGAGTAGAATCCAATACATTTTTAAACTCAATAAAAATTGCCCCTGCTGTTTCTGGTCTTAAAAAAATATCTCCCTCAACTCCATTCATCTGTGTTTTAAACATCATGTTAAAATCCTTAACATCAGTCCAATTAACTTTTCCACAATTAGGACATTTAATTTCCTTTTCTTTAATAATTTTTGTCATTTCTTCATTCTTTCCCTCCAAATCCTCTCCTGTCTCATCTTCAACTAAATGATCTGCCCTAAATCTTTTTTTACACTCCTTACAATCAACCATAGCATCCCCAAAACCTTCAGCATGACCAGAAGCTTCCCATAATTTTGGATGCAATAAGATTGGACCATCAATACCTACAATATTTATTCTATCTTGAACAAATTTTTTCCACCATAATTGTTTTATATTATTCTTTAACTCAACTCCTAAAGGTCCATATGTATATGTTCCTCCCATTCCACCATAAATTTCTGAACCTTGAAAAATTAAACCTCTTCGTTTACATAAAGATACTATTTTCTCCATCTTATTTTCTTTTTCTGACATAGTTTTAAATTATTTAATACCTAATAATATATATTTTACTCTACCACATCTTCATCTCTTAAACCATAAACTGGGTCTGTCTCAAAGCTTGTGGTAATTGCTTTAATTGGATACTTAATATATTTTCCTGTAAAATCATCTACCCCTTCAATATAAAGATTATCTATTAAAACAGGTTCTGAACCAACCTGACTCAAGCTAGGTAAAAAAGAAACTTGAAAAGAAACTTCTTTCATTGCTGTTAATATTCCAGCTCCAGCAGGCAAATCTCCTATATCCCAAACAATCTCCCCCCCTACTTGATTAAATTTAATATTTTCAAAAGACGGACTTATTCTATCCATCCATTTTACATAAGCAGGCAAAGTTGCTACCACCTTAGCTTTAGAAATACTATTTGAGGTATTTGTAGCAGTTAAAACAATAGTATAAGTAGTTTCATTATCAACTTTAGGAGGAATTGGTCCTGTATTTTCAAAAGAACCAACGGAATAAAGAGTTTGTCCTGTCAAAAGTAAATCTGTATTTAATTTAATTGTTTTAACTAGTTTTGTTTCTATTTTTTCTACCGAGGAATCTAATTCTGATAATTGGTTAGCTTTAACTACCAACTCTAATTCAATTTCTGGATTTTTTACTCCAGAATTTGAAATATAAGAAAGAGGAAAAATAGAGAAACTAAAACTAAGATTCCCGCTATCACCTGGATTTAATACTGCCAACTGAGGACTGCTCTTTTTATTCCAAGTTATTGAATTATCTAAGGATTTATAATAACCTTCATCCGAAGAAATAGTCCTTTTATCCAAAGTATTTCCTTTCAGATTAACTACTAACTCAGCATCAACTAGCTTAGTGATTAAATTATTTGACCACAAAACATCCACTCTTATATCTTTATCACTTGATGTAATATATTCAGAACTATAATCTCCATTTAAAACTAAATCTACTCCTATTAAAGATTTTCTGATTAAAATAGGTTCTATTATAGATACTAACTTTGCTTTAATTACATTATCATCTTCTTTATCCTCAGAACCTCCATAAAATCTAAAAATCCTTTCCTCTTCATTTTGCCCCTCTAAAACACCTTGTATTTTTAAAATATTTTTTGAATTTGGACTAATATCACCAAAACTCCAAATATTATCCCTATAACTTGGCCTTATATTAGAATCTTTAAAAATAAAACCAAAAGGATAGTCAGCTTCAAACAAAAAATCTTCAATTACTTTATTAGAGTTAGAATATATCTCTATATCCATTTCAAATTCTTGTCCTGCTGTAATTTTTTCTGGAATATCAACTACAAAAACAATAGGTGAAGAATCAATCAAAACTTCATATTTTCTTTCTTTAAAGAAAATGGCATTTGATCCTTTTGCACGATACTCAATAGTAATAATAATATCTTTTAAGTCTCCTTCATTTCCAAACAAAACTGATTTAAAGATATGAGTAGAACTACCCCCCGCCGGAACAGTATTTAATGTTTTTCTTACTAAAGTTAATTTAGTATTTCTGTCATCAGCCAAAAGAGTTCCATTAGGATATTCCACAATTAAATCAGCTAACTCTAAATCAACTGAATTATTATTCTGCACAGTTATTTGAAAAGAAAGTTCTTCCCCTCCACCTATAGAAGATGGTCCTGAAATAGAAATATCAACATTTTCAGTAGAGATAATATTTACTCCTCCATAAAAAACATACAAGGCTACAAAAAACGAACCTATGAAAAACAAAACAGAGAAAATTACCAATTTCCCGAAAAATGTCATTTTCTTTTTTGGTGACTTACTTTCTTTTTTCATATCTCCTTTCCCCTGCCAATCTAGCCTAGGGTCATCTGGTTGATTTTTAACAGGCTCCACTTCCTCTTTTTTCCAATCACTATCAACTAAATATTTTTTAGGCTTTAAATTATTAATAACTTCTTTTTTTTTATTTTTATTTTTATTTTTAAAAAAAAGAGTTCTTTTTAATTTCTCTATTTGAGTTAATGGTTTATTATTTAAATCATCCATCCTATTAAAGATAAAATTTTTATAGATTTTATCTTTTTAAATTAAATTAATAATATTTTTAAATTATAAACTAATCCTTAATCTCTAACAGGATAAGTAATTAAATTATAACATATATATTAATCTAAAATAAATGAGTATTATATAAAGACTCATTAATATCTTCTATAATCTCTCCGTTAAAACCTCTAACTTCTTCTAGTATCTTTTTACTCCAAGATGAAGTTTCAATTATTTTTTTATAAATATTTTCTCCTTGAATCTTTTTATCTTCATTAAAATAACCCAGATTGTGCAACACTCTAATTAAAACAATATTTTCAAAATCACTAATTTCTTTCTCTGATAAATTTTCTTTTTTTAAAAAAGAAATGGAACGACGAATTATCTTGTATAGTCTTTTATTATACTTCTCACCTGCTAAAAGTTTTTTAATTAAAACCAAAATACTAATCATGGTTTTTAGTTTGTTTTTATCCTTGCAAAACTCATAATAAAGATTTTGTTTATATTCTATATTTGTAATTCGCCAAACATCCTTTCCACGTACTAAAGAAAAATTAGAAACTGTAAATTTCTGTAATCCAAAACGAAGTTTTGACTTTATTTGTCTTACACTTTGAGCTGTGGCTGAAATTAAACCAAATTGTTCTGAAAAAATATTAATAAATTTGTTAGCTTCGCCAATATCACCACCACTTAAGATAATTCCTTCTGTATTATAAATTTCATGCATTTAAATAGTATAGCTCATTTAATTTTGAAGATATAGGGTTTACTTTATATATAAAGTATTATATATTTTGTTTAGTAAATTTAATTGTTCTTATCCATAAAGGAGTTAAAAAATGAATATATGTAAAGATTGTGAGAACTTAGTGGATGAAAATTCAATAATTGTGGTGGAAGTAGACGGAAAAAGAATACGTTCTTCTCCTTGTTCTGACTGCGGACTTCTCCATAGCAATATTGATAAAAAAAGTATTCTAAAAACAAACCCATTACAAAAAGCCTACTGGAAAACAAGAAAGATTGTGTGGGAAAGAATTTGGAATTAATCTTTTAAAGGATATACAAAGACCGTAATCGCGTAGCGATTACGGTCTTCTTTATTAAATCTTTAACTTTTTATTAAAAATCTCTATTTTATATTTAAAAAATATTTAAGAGTATAAATCCAATCTTCATCTGTCCCTTCCTCCTCTTTAGTTTTTAAAAACCATTCTAGATATCCTTTATCTTCTTGAACAACATCTTCTACCAATTTATTTATATGTTTTCCGAAAGAGAATCTTCGTATTAATGATGGTTTTTTAGAAATCTCCATCATTCTATTCAAAATATCTTCATCTGCCTCTGTATTAGATTTTTCTTTAGCTAAATTGTGAATATATTTATAAATAGCTTCTAAAACCAAAACATCCCCATCAGCACTGTGAGCAATTACATCTAAACTGTGCCCGTCTGTAAGATTAGGGTCAACATCATAGTAATATCTTAAAAATTGCAAATTATGTTCTGGAATTTCAGCCTTATCATCTAAATAACGAGATAATTTCAAGGTGCAAATATAATTAGGAACTTTTAAACCTTCATTTTCCAACATCGCAATATCAAAAGAAGCATTATGTGCTACTAAAATATTTTCATTTAATAAATCTTGTAATTCCTTAGCAAAATTACTTCCCTGAAAAGCTTCCTCATTTTCAACAATTTTATTTGTAATATTTGTTACACTCATAGCTTTAATTGAAATAGGGATAGTTGGTTTAAAGTTTTTAGCCGTCATATCACCATCAATTTTATAAGCCACCTGACAAAGCCGATCCTCTTTTAAATCATTCCCTGTTGTTTCTGTATCTAAAAATATTAATTTTTTCATAATTTTATTTAGGGTGTTTTTTAATACTAACTATTATATATCTATCCTCCTCAATAAAAAAATAGAATCTATAAAATTTATTTATCCTCGCTTGCCAAAGATTAATTTCTTTATCATATTTTTTTGAATTTAAAGAAGGATGTCTATAATCTTCTAATAAAAAATCAATTTGTTTATCGCATAAACTTTGAATTTTTTTAGGTAATTTAAAATACTGTTTTTCTGCTGTCTTAGTAATTATACCAATCATACTAACTTATTTTTTTACGCATTTCTTTAGCGGAAGAAAAAGAAATGAAATCTCCTTTTTTAATATCTTCTAAAGAATTTAAAATATCTTTTTGTAAACTTTTATCAGTTTTAATAGGTTCAATTACTATTTTTTTGTTTTTTAAATTAACATTAAGCATGTCTCCATTTGATAAATCTAAAACATCCCTAATTTTCTTAGGTATAGTAAAGGTTCCTCTAGATTGTATTCTTGCTATTGTATTCATAACTAGAGTATATCAATAAATCTGTTTTTCTGCAAATCTGTATTAAATAATTTTAATTTTAAAGTTATATTCTTTAATTACTATTTCCTTTCCATCATTTACTTCAACAAACTGAATTTCTTTTATTCCCGCTACTCGCTTTAATTCATCTTCAAACTTTTCTAATAATTCTTTTCCTAAATTATCAGTTTTTATAACTAAATTAATTTCATCATGAGCTTTTAACCCAGAATCTTTTCTAAAAATCTGAATATTTCTCAAAAATTCTCTAAAATCCCCCTCTTTTTCTAACTCTGGTGTAATCCCTAAATCAAGCTCCACTTCATTTTCAATATTTTCATCAAAAGCAAATTCTTTTACATTTAACTCATCTTTTATTAACTCACCAAGCTCATCTTTTTCTTTTAGTTTTTCATTTTTAACTTTTAATTTTTGAAGTGGTTGCCTTACCTTAACACCTTCTTTTGCTCTAATCTCTAAACCAAGAGAAATAATAGTTCTTACAACTTCCATTTCTTCAATTAATTCTTCATTCACTTCACCCCTCTCAACCCAATCTTCCAAATGCACTGATTTATTTTCATCTTTAAAATTATTTTCAGTTACTTTTTGCCAAATTTCTTCTGCAACAAAAGGCATAACTGGAGCATAAACTTTTGCTAAATTCTCTAAAATATATTTAGTCGTTACAATCGCAAAATCCTTATCTTGTTGGTCTTCACCTTTAAATCTATCTCGCGACCTTCTTAAATACCAAGTTGATAAATCATCTACAAAATCAGCAATAGGTCTAACAGCCTTATCAATCTCATAATTATCCATATTTTTAGAAACCTCTTGAGATAACTCATTCAAACGACTTAAAACCCACCTATCTAAAATATTTTGACTATCCTTAACTTCTACATCAGATACTTTTTCATCTTTATATAATTCATAAAAAGATAAAACATTTTTAAATCTTAATATATTCTTTTTCAAAACCTCATCCACTCCTTTATCAGTGAAATTCAAATCTTCAGCTTTCATTAAAGGAGAAGATAATAAATAATATCTAACAGCATCAGCACCGTATTTATTTACAACATCCATAGGATCTGAAAAATTCTGTTTTGATTTAGACATTTTTTGTCCATCTTCTGCCATAACCAAACCATTCACAATTACATTTTGATAAGCAGCTTTATCAAACAAGGCTACTGATAAAACTAGCATTGAATAAAACCATCCACGAGTTTGGTCTAATCCTTCAGCAATAAAATTAGCTGGATAACCAACTCCTTTTTCAGGATTAAATATATCAAGATTTTCAAAAGGATAATGTTTAGAGGCAAAAGACATTGAGCCTGACTCATACCAACAATCAAAAACTTCTTTAATAATTTTCATTTTTCCTCCACAAGAACAAGAAAATTCTACCTCATCTATATAAGGGCGATGTAAATCTAATTCATAATTTCTATTATGAGGAATTGGCGTAAAATCCAATTGATACCATTCTGCATTTTTCGATAAACCAACTTCATTCTTTAATTCTATAGCTTCATAAGGATTCATTCCTTGAGCCCCCGCTCTTAACATCCAGTTAATAGTCTCGTGCCCTACAATTAAAATAATTTTATCAGAATATTTTTCGTCTACATCATACAAAAACTCACTTACTCTTTTTTTAATATCATCAAAACTTTCTCCTCCTTCTGGAGCTTTTTTAAAATAATCTTCTTCGGATGAAAAAAAGTTACGATATTCTGAAACAGACTTCCCGCCAAAGTCACCACTATTTACCTCTCCTACCCTACTGTCTTCAATAATTTCTTTTACTCCTAATTCTTTAGCTAATATTTCAGCAGACTCTTTAGTACGAATATACGGAGAACTAATAATTAAATCAATTTTTTTATTTTTCAATTCCTTAGCGGAAATAGAAATTTGTTCCTTTCCTTTTTCAGTTAAATGATGTTTATCAGCTACTCCTTTTGAACAAACACTTAAAACATTATTATCAGCTTCACCATGACGAATAACAAAAAACTGGTTGGTGCTTTTTGTTTCTTTTTTTATTTCATCAATAGAACCGATTATTTTCTTTTCATCACATTCTTCACATTTCCAAACAGGTAAAGGAGCTCCCCAATAACGAGAACGAGAAATTGCCCAATCCCTCATCCCTTCTAACCATTTTCCCATTCTCCCGTCTCTAATATTTTCAGGCACCCATTTAATCGCTTTGTTTTCAGCAATAATTTTATCTTTTATTTTTGTAGTTGCTAGAAACCAAGAAGAAGTTGCATAATTTAGCAACGGAGTATGACATCTCCAACAATGAGGATATGAATGTTCTATTTTTTCTTTTGAAAACAACAACCCTTTTGTCGCTAAAGATTTAATTATCTCAATATCAGTTGCTTGGTGGTCTTCTTTTTGTTTTACATGGGTTCCTGCAAATTCCTTTACTTCTTTTTTAAATTTACCTTCCAAATCTACATGGTGGATTACAGGAATTCCTTCTTTCTGAGCTAAATTTAAATCATCTTCACCAAAAGCTGGAGCAAGGTGTACTACCCCTGTTCCGTCTTCCATACTCACAAAATCAGCTCCATAAATCTTCCAAGCATTTTGTTTATTTTCAATATCTTCATTTATATAATAATCAAAAACTGGTTTATATTTTTTACCAATAATTTTTGACCCATCAAATTCTTCTAAAATTTCATATTCTTTGTCTTTAAATACTTCGTCTAATCTTTCTTTAGCGAGAATAAATATTTCCCCCTCTTCACTTCTACTTTTTACTTTACAATAAACAGCTCTACTATTTATTGCGAGAGCCATATTACCAGGAAGCGTCCATGGGGTAGTTGTCCAAGCTAAAATATATGTCTTAGGGTTACTTGTCCCGTCAGAAGTAGGTTTTCCTAAACCGTTAGTTCTGATGGGGTCCTCAAGTTCAAACTTAACAGTTACTGATAAATCCTTAATATCTTTATACCCTTGATTAACCTCAAAATTTGAAAGAGTAGTTCCACAACGAGGACAATAGTGCATTGACTTAAAACCTTCATAAATCAAACCTTTATTATAAATTTCTTTAAATGACCACCATACTGATTCAGAATAACTAGTATCCATCGTTCTGTAAGGATCTTGCATATCTACCCAGCGACCAAGTCTAGGAATTACTTTTTCCCAATATTCAGCATAGCGAAGCACTTTAGAATTAGCTGATTCATTAAATTTTTCAATACCAAAATCTTCAATATCTTTTTTTGTAGCTAAACCCAACTCTTCTTCAATAATATTTTCTAAAGGTAAACCGTGACAATCCCAACCCCATTTTCTAATCACTTTCTTCCCTTTCATTGTTTGATAACGAGGAATAGCATCTTTAATAGTTCCAGCTAAAATATGCCCAAAATGAGGAGTTCCTGTCGCAAAAGGAGGGCCGTCATAAAATGTAAAATCCCCGTTGGGAGCATCTTTTTCTTCTGATTTTTTAAAAGTATTTGATTTATTCCAAAATTCTAAAACTCGTTCTTCTCCTAAAGCTGTTTCAGATTTTTGCAATTCTTTTTCATCTTTATTTTTTTCAGTCATAAATAAAATATTAGCACAATTATTTCTTTATTTCTATTAGATATTGCTTTTCTTAATAATAAAGAGTATAAAATATTTAGATTGTAATTATTTTAAAATAAAATATAAATAAGGGGGATAATAATGATTAATTATAATAAGGAAAGAACTGTTGATTATCAGTATCAAAATCTTATTAAAGAAGTATTGAAAAATGGAGAAAAGGAAGAAAAAACTCAACTTGTAAACAAAGAGAGTGAACATGTAGGCGCCTTATTTCTACCAGGGTCTACACCAATGAAATTCCGTTTAAGTAACGGTTTCCCAATAATTACAGAAAGGAATATTTCTTCATTTTGGAAGTTTCCTATCGGAGAACTTTTTGGATTTATTAATGGAGCCCGAACTCAAGAAGAGCTTGAAAAATTTGGTTGTTCTTGGTGGAAATCATGGGTTACTGAAAAAAAATGCTCTCAAATGGGTTTAGAAATGGGAGATCTTGGACATGGATCTTACGGAGTTGCTTTTCATGATTTTCCAATGGTAAACGGAGAAACATTCAACCAATTCAAAAATTTGGTTGAACAAATCAAAGAGATACCCCACTTAAGAACACACATAATCACCCCTTTTATTCCTGAATATATTTTCAGCGGAAAAGGAAAAAATCGTAAGGTTGTTGTTGTACCTTGCCATGGACTAATTCATGTGAGAATTGTTAATAAGAAATTAACACTCACAATGGTTCAAAGATCTGGTGATATTCTTATTGGAGTTCCTTCTAATATGATTCAGTACGCTGCATTAACCTTAGCTTTAGCCAAAGCTACAGGATATGAAGCTTATGAATATGTTCATACAATATTGGATGCTCATATTTATCTGGACCAAATACCTTTTGCAAAAAAATTAATCAAAAGAAAACCATTCCCTTTTCCAAGAGTGAAACATATTGAAAGAGATGGTATTTTTGATTATAGAAAAGATGATTTTTCTTTATTTGATTACAAAGCTCATCCATCTATGCCAGAAATTCCTGTTGCAATATAAAAACCCTTGGGATTTATATCTCAAAACCAGACCTTCGTGTTTAATTACGAAGGTCTGTATTTTTATATATTTATCAACAAGTTATCCTATTTACAATAATTGCAAAAAAAGGACTAACACATATAATCAATATTAATTATTAATAAAATAAAAATAATCATGCCTAAGCAGATAACAATAAAAGAAATTTTAGATAACAATACTCCTTTAGAAAAAAGATTTATTAAAGACTTGAGTCAATTAGAAATAATAGTTAAACTTTTAAAAGAATCAAATTATCGCATAGTCTTAACTCAAGGAGTATGGGATTTGTTACATATTGGTCATGCTGCTTATCTAGAAAAAGCAAAATCTTACGGAGATATACTTATTGTGGGAGTAGAATCAGACGCACTAACTAAAAAAAGAAAAGGTCCCAGCCGTCCAGTTGTCCCTGAAAAAGAAAGAGTTGGAATCGTATCTCATTTACGCTCTGTAGATATATTAGTAATGCAAAATAATTTAAATGACCTAGATGCTCTTAGAAAGGTAATAAAACCTGATGTCTATATTATGTCTAAAACAACCAAAGATCTTAATAAAAGTCGTATAGAGCAAATAAAAAAATATTGTAAAGAGGTTATTGCTTTAGAACCACAAGCAACTACGTCAACAACAGCTCGTGTTAGAACATTAATGATTGAAGGTGCTCAAAAATTAACTGATGAAATCAAAAAACTAACTGATGATTTTATTAATAGAATTTAATGAATACTAATAAAACAAAACAAATTTTAATTGCTTTTGTCCCTGTTCTGCATGCAGGTTATATTAAATTATTTAAAAAATTTCCTACTAATATATACCTAATTGATAAAAATTTACTTATAGAATCTTCTATTTATAAATATTTTGAAAGAGACTTAAGAACAATGGATGAAATGGTTATGCAGAAAGCAATTAAATCACTTAATATTTTTGAAAATGTTAATATTTTGGATAAAAACAATTTAGAAGAAATTAAAAAAGAAGAAAATTTTGAAATAATCTTTCCAGACGAAGCTGTATCAAAAGAAATTCAAAAAAAGTATTTTAAAGATAATAAAAACATAAGCTTTGAAAATGTTTTTTTACGCTGGGATAAACCTATCACCCTACAAGAAACAGAAGTTCACCCTAATAGGAAAATAACTATTGAGAAATTCCATCAAACAATGATGGGCGAAGCTTTAAAACAAAAAAAATTAAGCTCTGATTGGTGGCGGCAAGTTGGTTCAGTTATCGTTAAAGATAATAAGGTTATCTTATCAGGATATAACAAACATGTTCCAACAGATTTTAGTATGGATATTTACGGAGACCCAAGAAGTAATTTTGATGCAGGAGAAAGATACGATTTATCTACAGCAATTCACTCTGAAGCAAGTTTGATTAGTTATGCAGCTAAAGAAGGTATATCTTTAGACGGGGCATCAATTTATGTAACAACCTTTCCATGCCCAACCTGCGCAAAATTAATAGCAGGTGCAGGGATTAAAAAGGTTTATTATTCAGAGGGTTATTCTGTCTTAGATGCAGAAAATATTTTTAATGCTTTTAATATTGAGGTTATCTTAATTCAAGATAATTAACCAATTCTAGTAATAATCGGATACCTCTTATCTTTTGCAACTATAAACTGGGCATGTAAATGCTCAACAGAAGCTCCTGTATTAATTGTTTCCCCAAAACGCATTAACAAAGTACCGCTATTTGAGTTAGTTTTTTCTTTTAAAAACTCTATTAATTCAAGTAATTCCTGCCACTCTTCCTTAGATAACTCGCTTGGAAATATTAAATGTCTTTTAGCAACAAGTATAAAATGATTCTTTGAATTTTCGTATGGATAAATATTTTCTGAAACTAACCAATATTTTCTTTTTTCAAAAATAGGTTTAGGATGATACTTTTCAAAATTTTCCCAACAAAAAGGACATAAACCGTCTTTAATAATTTTTTTTAAAAGCTGTTTATAATCTTCATTTCTAGCATTTCCTGCTTCAACTAAATTTCTATTAATTTTTTTCATATTTCCAATATAATAACATAAAAAATATTTTAAAAACAAGAAAAAACTTTAAAATAGTCTTGGTAATCCAAAACCTTTTAAAATAATTTTAAAATCTTTTATCAAGGGTAACGGTACCTTCCCGTTACCCCAACACTCCTTTTAAAAAAGAGCGTCGGCTTTGCCGACGCTCTTCTCCCAACATGGAATATAAAATAAAAATTACTGTTCTCTACTTTAGTAGAGAATGGTAGTTTTTAAAATAATCCAAAATTTAAATGCAGTTCGAGGAAGCAAAGAAAAATTTTTTGAGCCGTATTGAACATACGGCGAAAATAATTTTTCTAAAGCTGACGAAGAAATGTGCTAAATTTAGGATTATTTAACTTCAACTCCCATTGATCTTGCTGTTCCTTCAATAATTTTCATAGCCTGATCAACATCATTAGCGCTTAAGTCTACTAATTTTGCTTCTGCAATTTCTCTAACTTGAGCTTTGGTAATTGTTCCCGCTCTTTTTACTAAATTTTTACCAGAACCTTTCTTTTCTCCAATAGCTTTCAAAATCATTCTTGAAGCAGGTGAAGTTTTTGTTATAAAATCAAAAGACCTATCTTCATAAAGAGATATAACTACGGGTACAATTTCTCCCATTCTGTCTTTTGTAGCTGCGTTAAACTGATTTACAAATTCCCCAATATTAATCCCCGCTTGTCCTAAAGCAGGACCCAAAGGAGGGGCTGGTGTAGCTTTCCCACCTTCAATCTGTAATTTAATTTTTTTTATTGCTTCTTTTGCCATAACTTTTAGTTAAAAGTTTATAAAGTTAAAAGTTAAAAGTTTTTTAAAAAATTGTAAAACAATTTTTTCACTTTATAAACTTTATGGACTTTATGAACTTTCTATTATTATTTATTAATTTTATTATCTAGATAAGTAATTTTATACTTAGAAGCATCTAAATAACTCCGTCGCTTTACTCTCTCCTTAGATTCTCTTAACCTGCAAAGAGTCTAACTCAACAGGTGTCTCGCGACCAAACATAGACACCATTACTTTAATCTTTCCTCTTTCTTCATCTACTTCAGAAACTTTTCCTTCAGTATCTTTAAAAGGTCCATCAATTATACTAATCATATCTCCTACTTCAATATCTAATGTATGTTTTGTAATATCAGAATTCATTCTTCTTCTTAATTCAGTCATTTCTTTTTCGTCTACTGGTACAGGGTTTACACCAACACCAACAAAACCTGTAATTCTAGGAGTGTTTCTTACAACATACCATGAGTCATCAGTTACAATCATATCTACTAAAACATACCCTGGATAAATTTTTTCTTCTTCCTCTATCCTCTTCCCTCCTTTAATTTTAATCTTTTTTTCTGTTGGAACAACCACATCAAAAATCTTATCTTCCATTTCAAAAGACCCTATTCTTTGTTTTAAATTTCGTACTACAGTATTTTCATACCCTACATAAGTATGAACTGCGTACCAATTTCTTTTTGCATTTTCTTCTTGTCGTGACATAAATTAATTATTTATTTACTAAAAATAAAGTTATCTAAACCTAATGAAAAAATAAAATCAAAAAAACCTAAGAAAAAAGCTGTTAGTATGGAAACAATAATAACAATCACAGTAAACCAAATAGCCTGATTTCTTGTAGGCCAAGAAACATGCTTCAATTCTCCTCTTGTATCTTTTATATAATCAATTATTTTCATCCCATTAGAGATAGTTTATCCTTGGATAAACGTTTCTCGATTAAATTAATAAATTCTTTATCCCTATTATTCTTAAAAAAATAAAATAAATATTTTTCGCCAAATCTCTAACAGGATTCATAGTATTTTTTATTTAAATTCCCTTTTAAAAAAGCCCCTCGGGGCTTTTTAATTTAACTAAATAATACTTTTTACTAACCCAAAAGTCAAGAGATTTTTAATTTAAAGAAAATAAATTAAATAAATAAGCCCCATCTATCCTATTTACGGATAGCTGGGGCTTGAACAACATTAAGCCATTTCACCTTCAATCTCTTTGTCGGCGATATCTTCTGTTGTTTTTTTCTTTTCTTCTTTAGTAGGTACTGTCATTGTAAAAAGAAGAAGTATTATATTTTTTAATACAAAAGGAAATTTCAGAAAACTGAATAAAACCTTTAGGAAACCAGCTTCCTTAATATCACCTTTTAAGGCAATACTTAAATAAAACTCCCCTATAAAACTAACTATGAAAAATATTCCTATCAATATAATTAAACACATGGATGGGAAAATACAATTAATCAACATCTTTGGCTCTGTATTAATAAAAACTCCAACATAATAAAGGTAAAAAGAAGTGGTCATTATTAACGAAAACATAACTACCCAAGGATTTACAAGAACAGGGTCTTTTGATTCAGCTTCTATTTCAATATGAAAAAGTATAAAACTACCGACTAACAACACCCCAGACACAGCTAATAGTATCCACTGAACAGGGTCTCCGCTGTTTATATGTTTATATATAATAACCATTAATACAACAAACAAATACAATCTTCTCCATTGCTTTGAAATCATAATCTACTCCTCTTTTAGTGATTTATTTTAAGAACTTAATCTACTGTTGTTTTCTAATTTTTATATTATATTATTTAAATAATTTGTAAAGATAAATATTTTTTAATATAAAAAACCGCTCATCAAAAATAATTCCCAATGAACGATTTTATAATTTTACTTTTTAGTTATTTAATCTCGTATGTAAGATACACTGTTGTTTTAATTTCGTTTTCTCCTACAGGGATTTCAGGAACTGAAACACTATCAACCATTCCATAGGCCATACTTTTTTCCATTACAGCATATTGCGGATAAACATTTCTTCCGTCATTAGATGAGTAAGAAACAATTCTTACTAATTTTACACCTAAATCTTTTGCTAATTCTTTAGCTTTAGACTGAGCTTCGTCAATAGCTTCCTGCCTAGCTTCTCGCTCTAACCCATCCTTATCATCTATATCAAAACTAAGACCACTTACATTTGAAACCTCTAAGGAACCAATCCCTGCTAAAATTTCTCCCGCACTATCAACATCTTTTAATTCAACTGAAATATTTTGACTTACTTCATAAGCAACAAGTGTTCTCTGTCTCTCGGTTGGAGGACAATAACCCCCTTCACACATAACTTCTTTATTCCACCATTCATAACGAGGATAAATATTATATCCTGTTGTTTTAATTTCTTTATCATCAACTCCTGCTTTATCTAAGAAATCCAAAACAGCATTCATTTTTTCAGTCGCTTTTTCTTGAGCCTGTTCTACAGTCTTTGCTTCTTCTTTTACTGCAAAAGAAAATTTAGCAATATCAGGAATAGCTGAAACTTCTCCTTCACCAGTTACTGTTATAGTATTTTGAGCCATTATATCTTGACCAATAAATGAATTCTCTTTCAAAGCTCCGTAAGTTTTAACTAATAAAAATAAAGCTAGTACAACTAATACTAAAATTACTGATTTAATTATTCTAGACATACAAGCTTCAGGAAAACCTAAACAACATGTATTATTTTCTTCTTTTTTAACCATAATAAATTTTAATTAATTATTAATTTTTAAAGTATTAATTTAAGACTTGCCCAAGCTCCTAAAATTCCAACTAAATATTTAGAAATATTAAATACTTCGGCTGAAACAGTTCCGTAATACGGGTAAGCAATATAAACCACAACAATAGACAATAATAATATTACTCCTAAAATTCTTTTAAACATTTGTCTATTATATCATTATCTAATAAATTCTACCAAGGATATTTTTCTCCTTTAAACCAAAATTGCCCTGTTTCTGGTTTTGTTATTGCAAAATTAAAAATATTTTCTACTGATTCTTTTATAGTAAGGTTTGCTTCTTGTCCCCCCATATCGGTTTTTACCCAACCTGGATGCACAGATGAAACTATAATTTTATCTTTTAGTCTTAAAGCTAATGTCTTTGTATACATATTCAAAGCTATTTTAGAAATTTTATAAGATGGATAATGATTAGGCATCCTACTTTCTCTTCCTGTTCTACTCATTGACCCAGCTGAAGAAGAAATATTTATAATATGCCCTCCTTCATTTATTTCAGATAAGATTTGTTCTGTAAAATCTATTGTTCCAATTAAATTTATCTCTAAGGTTTTTCTTAATTTTTCTTTTATCACTGTAGTTTCTTCTTTATCTACCATTACCCCAGCATTATTTATTAAAATATCTATTTTTTTGTTGAAATTATTAATCTCTTGCACACAGTTTTTTATAGATTCATCTGAAAGTAAGTCCATTTGAAAAACTTTTAAATTTTCATCTGAAAAATCAACTTCATTTTGAAGTGAAGTTCCTATAACAAAATAGTCCTCACTTAAAAACTTTTGTGCTATAACCTTCCCTATTCCTTTATCTATTCCTGTGATTAAAATTGTTTGCATATAAATATTATATCAAATATTAAAATTTTATTTCTCCAACTTTATTCCAAATTCTTGATTTTGATTCTTGTTTATATAAGCACAAAGAATTACACTCAAAAACAAGGTTTTCTTTTGTATTATTTAATTCTTTTTTAAATTTTTCAAACATATCATCAGGTATTTGTTCAGCTATTGTTAAATGAGGATTAAAATCTTTAACAGACATCTTATAATCATTATAAACATCTTCCACTCTGCTTTTTAAATTCTCTATTACTTTTAAAAAAACTTGTCTTATAAAATTATTTGAGCTTTTATTAGGAGCAAAAAAAGCAACATTATTTCCCTCTTCAAAATAACTTATTGAGTTAAAATTTAAAGAATGTTTATTTGTGTTTTTTAAAGAAAATTTAATTAATTCTAAAATTTCTTTTTCTGATATCTTTTTTAAATAAAAAGGTGGATAAATAGTTATGTGTGGAGGTATTTTATAATTAGTATATTTAGCATACCTATTTCTATACTTATCTATTGTTTCAATAAGCTCTTTAGGCGGGTCAATAGTAATTAAATATGAATTCATAAAAAAAGTATACCAAAAAACAAAAATTAAACACCCTAACTTAAATTTAAGTTAGGGTGTTTAATTTAATGTAATGGGGCGGTGTACGGGGATTGAACCCGTGACGACAGTACCACAAACTGTAATGTTACCACTACACCAACACCGCCATAAGTTTATCTCTCCCTTCTTTATAATGATGAACGAGATGGTGGCAATTATGACATAACCACACCAAATTTTCAATGTTATTGTTATACCTGTTTTTATCTAAATGATGAACAGCCATAACTCGTTCATCGTTATTTCCGCACAACTTACAAACCTTAGATACTTTATTTCTACTTAATACACTTTTATAGGAAGACCTTCCTCCATTCCAATTAGCATGCTTGGGACCTATAAATTCTTGGTTTCTCCACTTAGTCTGACAAGATTTACTGCAAAAAAATTTACCACTTTTTGACCTACTTAAATTCACCTTACTCTTATAAGATAATTTTCCACATAAAAAACATTTAATTTCTTTACCTTTTCTTAAACTTATACCTCGACATTTTACTGAACAAAATCTACCTTGGCCATTAACAACATACGACAGCTTTGTTTGAAACCTTTTATTACAAATTTCACACTTTTTTATTAATGGCATTAACTTAATTATACTAAATATACATACTTCAGTAAATTAGTCTAATTGTGGATATAAACCACAAACATACATACAAACCTATCTCACTATAATAAAAAATGTCGGCTTTCACCAACACTTTTTAATTTATTTATTTTTCTTCTTTCTTTTCGTCTGTTTCGTCTATATCTTCTTTAATTTCCTCAACCACTTCTTCTACTTTATCTGAAACTTCCTCAGTTGGAGTTTCTGTAGCTTCAACTTCTTCCACTACACCCTCTTTTGTTTCTTCAGATTCTATTTTAGCTTTTTCCTCTTCTTCTTTCATTTTTTCTTCAGCCTCTTCTTTTTCACTCTTAGTTGAAAGAGTTACCATCTTCATTTTTCTCATCTGTCTTCTAATTTCTCTAGCTACTTTCTCTCTAATGAAATAAAGTTTGGACCTTCTAACTCTAGATCTCTTAACAATTTCAATCTTATCAATCATAGGAGAAAATAAAGGGAAAATTCTTTCCACTCCAACACCACTAGCTACTTTTCGTACTGTAAATGTAGCTCCTGCTTCATTTCCGTGTTTTCTAGCCAATACTAAGCCTTCAAAAGCCTGAGTACGAGTCTTTCCTTTTTCTTCAATTTTTATCCATACACGAACAGTGTCCCCAGCCCGAATACCTAAAGCTTTTCTATCTTCTATATTTACTGATGAAATTTTAATTGTTTCTAAAATCATATTAATATTTTTTATTTATACCGCCAAACTTTATCATATATGAGCTTATTTCGCAATTATTTTCAAAGCATTTTCAAAATCTTCCGGCAATTCAGCCTCTACTTTTATTTTTTCTCCATTTAGCAAAGAAAATTCTACTAAGTGAGCATGTAAAGCCACTCTACCAAAACCTAAGGCAAAATCTCGCTTAGGTGCATACAACTTATCCCCTAGCACTGGATTATTTATAGCTTTCATATGTACTCTAATTTGATGAGTCCTGCCTGTTTTTAAATTTATTTCTAAATAAGAAAATTCTTCATTAGAATTTAAAACCTTGTACTCTGTAATAGCTTCTCTTAATTTTCCTTTAGCTCCTCTTTGAGCTGACCATTGTTTAAAATCTTTTGCACTTTTTCCTATCTGTCTATCAATAACCCCTTCATTATTTTTTAATTTCCCCCAAACAAAAGTTTTATAAATTTTCTTTATCTTCTTATCTTGAAATTGCTCTTTTAAATTTAAAAAAGAATCCTGAGTTTTTGCAATTATTAAAACTCCACTAGTTTCTCTATCCAAACGATGTACAATTCCAGGGCGTTTAATTTCAGTTCCATTTTGTAAAACTAAAGGTTCACCTACATTTTCTGTTTTTGGATAATTTTCTAAAACCCAATCACATAAATTAGATTCCTGAGTTCTTCCATCAAAATGAACAACTAAACCAATGGGTTTATTCACCACCACAACTTCATCATTTTCAAATAATTTTTCTATTTTCATTAATATATTTTTAACATGAAAATAAGAAAAATGCTTGTGGTTTAGGCGATGAGGGATTTGGTCACCCTCATGGATATTTATTTCGTCCTACGGACTCATAAATATCTCATTCGCTCGACCCCCGCTCGGCGACTCCGACTCCACTTCGCTCCGTCGGACTTTGTGTCGCCTCGGTTCAAATCCCTCATCGCCGCACAAAATAAAAACCCGTTAAAGCTAACACTTTACCGGGTTGATTTTGTGGGCGATGAGGGATTTGAAC